>DASQEG010000859.1:0-4186 GCA_035633775.1 Bryobacteraceae bacterium | reverse complement strand
CTGACCAGCGTGTTCAGGGGTGCGGGATCGCGGGGCTCGAGCTCGGCGGCACGGCGGAGGTAAGATTCAGCGTCCGCAACGCGGCCGAGGCGAAGCAAGGCACGCCCGCAGCCGCCTGCCGCTTGGGCATTGTCAGGCATTTTGGCAGCCGCGAACTCCAGATCCGCGAGTGCAGCTCGTGCATCGCCCAGTGAGAGCTTTGACAGCCCGCCGATCAGGCGTGCGGGAGGATAGTCCGGCTCGTGATCAAACTCCGCAATGGCGGCCTGGAAGTTGCCCAACGAGTACTGCGCCATTCCGCGGTGGAAGTGCAGCAGAGGCGCTTCCTTCACCTGTAAGAACGACTGGAGCGCGTCAGCGAACCGAAGCAAATTCTGTTGTGCCCGGCCGAGGTTGAGCCATGCTTCGGCGTCCCCTGGGTTGAGGCGCACGGCTTTGGCGAGATCTTCGGCGGCTTTGGTGTTGCCCGCCCGATCGAGGTGGCCGGAGCCCCGGACGGCGTAGGCGGACGCGAGCAGGTTCTGCACCTTAGTGTCTTCCGGCCAGCGGCGGTAGGCGCTTGTCAGGGCTGCGATGGCAGCATCGAGGTCGCCCCGTCTGCCCGCGATGGTCCCAGCCGTCAGATAGAAGCGCTTCTCATCGGGGAAACGGTTGATGCCTTCCAGTGCAGTTGCCAGCAACGCCGGATCGTCGCGGCGCGATTGCTGCACACCCGCGAGAGCAAGGAAAGCCTGGAGTGTGGCTGCCTTCGACCGGACGCATTCGGCAAGCAAGGGCTCCGCCGTGGCATGGTCGCCGGCCTGCACCGCGGCGAGTCCTGCGTCGCAGGTCGTCATCGGGTTACGGCCGGAGCCTTACTGAGGTCCCTGAAGCGCTCGAGCGAACGCGCCGCCTCGTCGGTTCTGCCGAGCTTTCGGTAGACGGTGCCGAGCCAGTAGTGCGGCTCTTTGTACGACGGGTCCAGTTGGGCAGCCTGCTGGAACCAGCGCACACTCAGCTCGTGCTTTTCAAGTTTTACCAGAGCCTTGCCCGTAAGGAAGAAGTTGCGGGCGTAGCCGGGATTCCGCTTTGCGGCTTCAGCGCCGAGTTGAAACGCCTTCTGGAACTCCCCGCGTTCGAGGAAGAAGTTCGCGGCGTTGGCGTAAACGGTGTCGTACTCGGGATGTGCCTTATGCACCAAATCCAGTGCCCGCACGAAATGCTTGATGGCGAGCGCGTCCTGCTGCTGTGCCGCATAGCTAAGCGCGAGATTGTCATGGGCGCGGTAGTGATCAGGTTCCCGCGCAATGATCTTTTGCAGAAGGTCGACTGCCTCTGGAAACCGATTCTGCTGATACCGCATTCGCGCCAGTGCATACAGCGCACCGGAGTGGGCGGGATCAGTTGCTAAAACTGCTTCGACGGCGGCGACGGCCTCTGTTTCACGGCCGAGCAGATACAGGACGTCGCCCTTCAGCTTCAGCGCTTCGACCGAGCGCGGCTGAACCGCAAGGAACTCCTCGAGAGAACGGATACTGGCCTCGAGCTTCTGTGCCATGAGCTGCGCCTGCGCTAACGGAAGGAGCGTGGTCTTGGGCTGGGCACAAGCCGAGTGGGCCTGCTCGAACTGAGCAAGCGCCGCGTCGAACTTACGTTCGGCGTAGAGCTTGCGGCCTGCTTCCAAAAGCAAAGGGCACTCCCCGGATTGACTGAGGAGTGCCCAAAGTGCGGTCGCTAACACCACTTCTGACAGCTAATCAGAAAGTGATACGCGCTGCAAGCTCGACTGTGCGTCCACCCAACCGAGCGCCGGTGATCTGGCCGAAGTTGGGGTCCGTGATGTTGGTGATCGGGTTGCCGCGCCCTGAGCGGTTGAAGACGTTCAGAGCGGTAGCGCGGAGTTCAAAGCCCGCACCCTCCTCATTGAACCGGAACATCTTCTGGATACCCATGTCCTCCGTGCGCACCATCGGGCCGCGGACGTTCGGCAGAATCGGACCGACCGTGCCGGGCCGAGTGGCGATGTTGCGGCCGCCGGGATACACCGGCGGGTTGGTGAACGCCGCCCGGTTCAGGTAAGGTGTGCCGCCGGCGAATCCGCGGAAGGCGATCGGGGCGTCGTTGTTAACGACGATGGGCTGACCGGCAACGTAGTCCGGATACATAGCGCCGAACGGATTGTTTATACCGCCAGTGCTGATGGACAGCGCGTCGCCGCTGCGAATCTGGTGGATACCCGTAAGCTGCCAGCCACCGAAGATCGCGTTTGCGACACCGGAGAGCGGTATCGGCTTGCCCGGTCCGATGGGCAGCTCAAGGATCCAGGTTGCCTTGAAGAAGTGCGGGATGTGATAGGACGTAATCGTGCGATCCAGCCCGCGGTTGAACTGGTCAACCGGGGTGAAGCCATCGATGGCGCTATCGGAACCGTAGCCGATCGACTTCGACCACGTGTAAGCCAGCAGGTAGGAGAAGCCGCTGCGGAAGTGGCGCGTGACCTGGGTCTGAAGGGCGTTGTAGCTGGAGTTCCCGAAGTTGTAGTAGGGCTGGTCAATGCCCGTGAACTGCGGGAACGGGCGGAGCGCCTGAGCGACGGTTCCGGTGAAGCCTGGGAACGGCTGGGGAACACCGGACGCAGCGGTCCAGGGATCGCCGAGGATGTTGCCGCGCGAGAGCTCGGAAACAGGGACAGCGTTCAGGCTGCCGAAGCCGGTGACCGGGAGATTGGTGCCCTTGTTTCCGATGTAGTTGACTTCAGCGACGGTGTGAGCCGGCAGCGCAAACTGGAAGCCAAGGTTCCAGTTCTGCACGTACGGCAGCTGGTTATGGTCGCTCCCAATGAAGGTGACGCCCTGACCATTCGCCTGCGCGGGATTGCGGTTGGGCAGCGTCGCCGTGAAGGTCGGATAAGGCCGATCCAGATATGTGACCGGTTCCTCGGCGAATCGCAACTGCTGATTCGACGAGTTCAGTGCGATGGAACTGTTGTAGCCGAAGGTGCTGGGTCCGCCGAAGCCGTTATTGATGGGCGGCATGTTGTTGATGCCGTAGCCGCCACGCATCACCATCCAGTTATTGAACTGGTAGGCGAAGCCGAACTTGGGCGAGAGCTGACGCCAGTTGGTTTCCATGAACGTGTTGACACCAAGTTCGTCGGCGAAGTCGAGGGCTCCTCCGCGTCCGCCAGCTGCCGGGTTGGGCTTTGACGGGTTGAACTGGGCCATTCTGCCCGCGACTTCCTTCAGCCCGCCGATGATCTCCCAGCGGAAGCCGAGATTCAGCGTGAGACGGCGAGTGGCCTTCCAGTCATCCTGGAAGTAGAAGCCGACGTTGCGCCAGCGGCGGCCGAAGTAAGAGGCCACGACAGAACGATTGGTGCTGGCGACGGCTCCGGTGAGAAAGCTGGCAAACGAGTGTCCGGTCTGGTTGATGAAGCCGGGCAGCGCCGTGTTATCCGGTGAGAAGTTGAACGTGCCAGCTTCGTTGCCGCGCTCCTGAGCGTTCAGGTAGTAGCGGCGGTGCTCGAAGCCGATCTTGAAGTTGTGCGCACCGCGCACGATCGTCAGGTCGTCACCGAAGATGGTGCTGCCGTTGAAGGAACCACCTGCGTTGGTGGAACCAAGGCGTCCACCGGCACCGATACCGCCGCCCTGGAAAGGCTGGCCGCTGAAGACGAGAGCCGGGAAGTGCGTGCCAGGCAGATTCTGGAATCCGACCGTCTGAGCCAGGTCCTCATCGACGAACACGCTTTGGTTGAGATTGCCAAACCGGTTGTAGCCCACGGCGAAGTGGTTCAGGATCGTCGGGGTGACGGTCCAGTCAAACGCAACGCGGCCGAGGGTGCCCGGCGTGTTCTGGTTCTGGTACACGCCTGTCGGCGATCCGGGAGGATCTCCCCAGCGTCCACCCGGCGAGTTAAAGCGCTGGCGGAAGTTGCGGTTGAAGGTGGCTGACATGCGCAGGGCCGAGCCAAACATATGGTCGCCCTTAAGGGTGAACATCTTCTCGTCGAACACCGGGCAGCAGGCGCCGAGCGCAGGGATGTTGCGCAGCATCTGATCGAATGTTGGCGTGGTGATGCCGTAAGTCTGCAGGATGTTGCGGGAGATCGAAGACCACTGAGCCTGCGGGATAACGTTGTTCGGATAGGGGTCGCGCACCCAGGAGCCGTTCACCTGTCGGGCAGAGTTCGGGTCATAGATCTGGC
>DASQEG010000858.1:0-6385 GCA_035633775.1 Bryobacteraceae bacterium | reverse complement strand
CAACATCCAGACGATGACTGCATCCGGGCACTCCAGCTATCACGCGCTGCATGCTCGCCTGCAGCACCGGTTCTCGAACGGATTCACGCTGTTGAGCTCGTATGCCTACGGCAAGTCCATCGACAACGGAAGCGGCGTACGCACTACGGACGGGGATGCTCTGACACCCTCGAACAACTACAATCTCGATGCCGAACGCGGCCGTTCCGCCTTCGATTTCCGCCAGCGCTGGACGAACTCATGGCTATACGAGCTTCCGTTCGGCAAGGGAAAGCGCTGGATGAACGTGGGCGGGCTCGCCAACGCGGTGCTCGGCGGCTGGCAGATCGGTGGCATCCTGACATTGCAATCCGGGTTCCCGCTCAGCGTATTCTGCGGACCGGGCAACTGGCAGAACAACGATACGACGTGTTATGCCGATGCGACCGGTATCGCGCCGGAATTGCCTCGCGGTGAGCAGGACCCGAACCGCTGGTTCAATCTCGACGCATTCGTAAACCGCGTCGGCGTGCCGAACAATCGTCCTCAGGACATCACGCAGTACCGGTACGGCAACGCTGGGCGGAACGTATTCGATGGCCCGGGCATCATCGCCCTCGATGCTTCGGTAACCAAGAACTGGGCTCTGGCCGAGCGCTCGCGGCTCGAGTTTCGCGCCGAGTTCTTCAACCTCCCGAACCATCCGCTATGGGGCCAGCCGAACACGTCACCGGGCAGTCCGACGTATGGTGTCATCGGATCGACGCGAATCGATCCGCGAGACATCCAGCTTGCCTTAAAGCTGTACTTCTGATTCGTGCGGCTCGGGCGACAGGGTGCGCCCGAGCCATTCCAGCTCATGCCGGCAGATTGATCAAGGTTCGCGCGGCAGGTTGCGATAAACTGTGTTCCACACATGAGACGGTTCGCACTCATAGCAGCAGCCTGCGCCTGCCTTTTCGGCGCGACGGATGAAGTCAGCTTTCAGAAAGAAATGAAGGAGATTAACGAGCACGCAGGCGTCTTGCGCAAAACGACGCCGCGCACGGGTGCCGAAGTCGCAGCACACGCCGAGAAGATCGCTGAGTTGTACGAGGCACAGAAGACCTTCTGGTCGGAACGGAAGGCCGACGACGCTATCAAGCTTGCTGAAGACGGCAAGGCTGCCGCCCTACAGCTTGCGACGGCGGCTAAGGCCGGGGATGCCGCGGCCGCAGATGTAGCCTTCAAAGCTGTCGGCGGAACGTGCAGCGGCTGCCACATGGCACACCGCGAGAAGCTCGCGGACGGAACGTACAAGATCAAGTAAGCAGATTCGTGCAGGACCAGGAGCACGGTACATGTGACCGTGCTCTTTTCATTTGGGCGGCCTGTCAAGAACTGGAACCGCAAGTTATCTGGCGAAGAGTTCCCTCCCTGCTGTGCGCGATCCTTTAGCTGAACCCGTGAGTCATGCGAGCCTTAGATTTCGCTTACCCACCAATGGAGGATCTATCTTTCTTGCTCAAGCTGACACGTTCGGCATCTGGACTCGTGCAGGCAGGTGCTTTTTTCATGCTTCTCGCCGGCTCCGCACCGGCCGAGGCAACACAGTTCAAGCTGCGTTACACCGGGGCGTTCAGCGCCGCAGACGCACTGAATCCGACAGGCGCAGTCGCCGACAACTTTGACGCGCAGACAGGTTTCGTGCTGGAGGCACTGTTTGACGATGCCAGCCCCAACCTCGCAGCGCCGGTCGGTGTGCCCGGGTTCGTTGCTTATGCGCCCAGTTCCGCGAAACTCACGTTTGGTGGGTCGACATACGACGTCCTCGGATCGGACAATCAGAACCTCGCAGTGGCCGTCTTCGACAAGACCACTCCGTTCGGGACGGGCTTTTACGGCGTCGGCATGTTTGTTGACCCGGTTCTGGACGGTGCGGGTTTTGTGGGAGATTTTTCCGGCGCTGACCCCGAGTTCACAGCTGCCAACCTGAAGCCCACGGTCTTCACCGGCTACAATGGCGCGGGGTTTCTTCCCGGATTTACGAACAACCCCGGCGTTTCTGTTCCATGGGTTATTCGCGACGCCAACAACAGCGCGTGGGACCTCACGTTCACCTTCCGAACCGAACAGGCCGCCGACGGCGCGCCCTTACATACAGCCACTCTTACGCAGGTACCCGAACCTGGCACTTATGCTCTCGCGGGAACCGCGCTGCTTGGACTGGCGGTCGCACTGCGTCGGCGCGGCAGATCCTAAAAGTCAGCCCAGCGGGTTGTCGGGCCAGGAGTGCCTGGGATAACGCCGACCCAGCTCTCGTCGCACCTGCGGGTACAGACGCGTCCAGAAGCCTTCGAGATCGCTGGTCGTTTGTACCGGCCGGCCGTTCGGCGCCAGCAACAGCACGGTAAGGGGGACGCCGCCAGCAATGGTTGGCGTTCTCCGCATCCCAAAGAAGTCCTGCAGCCGTGAGGCAACTGAAGGCGGCTGTCCTTCCTGATACTGCACCGGTGCGGTCCTCCTGCCGATGCGTATGTGCTGAGGCGCAACCGCCTCGAGCTTACGGCCGGCATCATGTCCGAGCCTGCCCAGCAAAGCTGCTGTGAACGCGCCCTTCTCGCACGCGGCGCGCAACTCGCTAAAGCTCCTGTGTCCGGCACAGAGGTCTTTCAATGCTGCCGTAAGATCTTCTGCCGTTATTGCCCGCAGATCGGAATGCGCAGCTGCAAATGCAAGGCGCGCACGCAAGGATGCGAGTTCATCGGCTCCCGTGAAGTACTCCACACCTCTCTCGACAGCTTTGCTACTCAGCAGTTCTGCAGCAGCTTCAGGATCGACAGCCCCGCTTCGCGATTCATCAATCACCAGACCGTCGTATAACAACGCGCTACGGCTTTCGACCCGTTCAGCGTCGGGGTTCCAGACCGCCTCGTCAACAGCCGTGACTGCATCGGGAAACATGTCCAGCAACCAGTCAGGTTTGACAAAGCTGGCCGAGCGCACAATCGCGGGACGCCGGTCCTCAACATCGACGGCCACCAGCAGCTTGCCCCAGCGCCACTGGCCCGCAAGACGCGCGATGCCTCCGCCGCAAAGCTGGACGTCGGACTCGCCCTTTCTTGTGGCAACCCGATCCGGCCAACCGGAGAGGATCGCCTGACGCACGTCATCTTCGCTGCCCACGTCGGGGCGGGCTCGCACCAGACGCCTGAGCTGAGCGGCCACACGCTCGGCCGCCGGGCTCAGCTTTGCAGGTGCGTCCAGCAGGTCGAGGCTGGAAGGACGATCACCGACACTTAAGAAGCCTGCGACTGCGCAGCACTCTGACCCGACCCCTCGGCGCTGGCCTTCAGAAAGCATGCGAGCCAGACGAGGATGCACGGGCAGCCGCGCCAGCGCAAGTGGATCCTGCCCGGCCTGGAGTCTGCGCAGCAGCGCCTCGGCTGCGCGCCAGGCGGGCTCAGGCGGAGCTTCGAACCAGGCCACGTCGTCGAGAGCCGCAGCCTCGATTTGAAGGACGACGGGCGTCAGGTCGCGACGTAAGATCTCGGCCATCTCGTGTTCGGGGCGTCGCGCGAAGTCCTCTGCGGAGTAGAGGCGGACGGCAATGCCGGGGCCAGTTCGTCCGGCGCGTCCGGCGCGCTGTGTGGCCGCGGCTTTGCTGATACGGCGCACCTGCAAACCCGGCAGACCCGTCTCAGGAGAATCGACGGGGATGCGGGCGAGGCCGCTGTCGATGACGGCCGCGACCCCTTCGATGGTCAACGAGCTCTCTGCAATATTGGTCGAAAGGATCAGCTTGCGGCGATCCGATGGTGCGACCGCCCGGTCCTGTTCCTCCGGCGGCAGGTCGCCGTGAAGTGTCGTAAGCGCTAGATTGTGCCGTCGTCCGAGGGCTTGGCACGCATGCTCTGCTTTGCGGATCTCGGCAGCACCGGGTAGAAACGCCAACACATGCCCCCTGCTCTGCTCGGCGAGCACTCGCTCCACGGCCGCCGCTACCTGGTCCTCGAGCGGCGCGCCGCTATAGCCTGCATACTCCACCCTGATGTCGAAGAGCCTTCCTTCCGATCGAACCGACGGGCATCCAAGATACCGGGTCAATGGCTCGGCATTCAGAGTCGCCGACATGACCACGAGTCGCAAGTCTGGCCGCGACGTCGTTTGCAGCCGGCGCAAAAGAGCGAGCGCTACGTCGCCATCAAGATGGCGCTCGTGAAACTCGTCGAGGACAACGGTGTTAACTCCGTCAAGCTGTGGATCGCTCAGCAGCCGGCGCGTGAGGACGCCTTCGGTGACAAAGCGCAGTCGCGTCCGTGGACCTGTTACCTGGTCGAAACGAACCTGCCAGCCGACGGTCCCGCCCGGCTCTTCTCCCATCTCGGCGGCCACCCTGCGAGCAGCCATTCTCGCAGCCAGTCGGCGAGGCTCGAGCACCAGAACTTCACCACCGAGTTGCAGCAGGGCGGGAGGAATACGCGTAGTTTTGCCGGCTCCGGGCGGTGCCTCCACCACGACTGTGCGGTGCTTCCTCAGGCATTCGAGCACGTCCGGAATGACTGCGTCAGCGGGCAGCAGCATCTCTTAAGTTGTAAGATGCGCCCGGAGGTCGTTCATCGAGTGGATGAGTTCACAATGCGAATTGCTCGGGGGACTCCGTCTTCGCCAAGCAGCAAGTCCGCGGGCACACGCTCAAACAGCCGTTCCTCATTTACAGGCAGCCCGAGCGACCGCAGGGATTGCCGGGGCACGCGAACACGCATGACCTGACTCCACGAATGGTTGCTGAGCGGCGGGGCGTAAGGCAGCATCACA
Source organism: Bryobacteraceae bacterium (assembly GCA_035633775.1). Classification (GTDB taxonomy): domain Bacteria; phylum Acidobacteriota; class Terriglobia; order Bryobacterales; family Bryobacteraceae; genus JAWXCM01. The sequence goes on along the minus strand of DASQEG010000858.1, from coordinate 1,609 downwards.
AACGCATTCTCGGCTGCCTGGTCGGGACGCGACGAAGCTGGTATCACGGGGACCGATTCAGCTTTCCGGCGAGAGCTGGCAGGCGCCCGCCTGGCGACCTGAACCTGCGGCACAACCGCGCGTGGCTCTGGCTGAACGGGAGGTCTGGCGGCCGCAGCCGGAGCCTGTGTCACAGCAGGCGGAGCGCTAACGGGCGGAGTGTTCGTCAGCCGCACTGCGATCAAGGCTGCCGCTGCAGCTGTCGCGGCCAGGCCCGCTGCCCAGCCCTTCCACAGACTCCGGCGCTTTGGGACCGCCTGCCGTGCTCGAAATGCCGCACGAAGTCTGGTCTCACAGAATGGACTCGCACTCCGGGCAGCGTCCTCCGAGCGCAGCTCCGCCATGAGCTCCTGCAGCTGCTTGTCCTCGCTCATGCCGAACACCTCATCGCATTCCCTCTACGCAGTTTCTCCGAAAGCATTCCCCTGCCGCGGTTAAGGCGCGAACGAACCGTTCCGACGGGGACTCCAAGGACAGCAGCCGCATCGGCATACTGCATCTCTTCAAGATCGCAAAGCACGACGGCTTCCCGGTAGGTTTCCGGCAACGTCAGAATCGCATTTCGTAAGGCATCAATGGCCTGCTCGCGCGTTAACCGGCCGAGCAGGTCCTCGCGCTCACAGGGAACCTCGCTCTGCCACTCAGGCTCGACTGGAAGCTCACGCCGATCCCGTTCAAGGAGCCGCAGCACATGGTTTCGTGCGATGCCATATAACCAGGAAACGACAGTTCCCTTCCCGCTTTGGTAACGCTGCGGCTCGCGAATGAGCGCCAGGAAGACTTCCTGAGTGACTTCCTCAGCAACGTGATCGCGTCCACTCATGTGCAGTGCGAAGCGGTACACGCCTGCCTGCCTGCGGCGGTACAGGACAGCAAAAGCCTCCTCATCTCCTTCGGCACAGCGCATGAGCAGGCGATCGTCGCTTTCCTGGTCGTATTCCGTCATGTATGCGGCGGACGGCGGCTCCTGCCTCGTTCTTCGCCGCAGTGGCCAGGAAAGTTCCAGAAACATCACATGCCTGCCGAGCGATTTCGGGTGTGCAGTTGCACCAGCCTGCCGAGAAAGGCTGTCTCCACCGAAAGCGTGCCAATTGCGCGTCGAGCCTCGAACACGAGGATGATGCTTCCCACCAGCAGCATCAGCGCGCCCGCGATACCCAGGCCCACCGGAATCCACGTCGACTTCGGCGACATAATCGTGATCACTCCGATGGACACGCTGGTACCGACAAACATCCCGGTTGCGATGTAGAAGATCATCAGGGCACGAGCGAGCAGCACGGCGCGGCGGGTCTGCTTGTCAATCAGCTGGAAGATCATACTGCGCCTCTCTTCCAGAAGCTCCAGACCGGTGTCTTCTTTCATCAACTTTTCCATGTTGTCCGAGAGCGCACGGACCCGGTCGATGACACGACCGAGTCGATTGGACGTGGACAACACGAACGTGCCCGAAGCCGAGATGAGCAGCGCCGGTGTAATCATCGATGTGATTACGGTCAAACCTACTGAGAGTGAACGCAGCAGGCTATCCGGAATCAGATCTGGCAGCACCAGTTCAGGGTAGCGTGGC
>DASQEG010000857.1:0-6582 GCA_035633775.1 Bryobacteraceae bacterium | reverse complement strand
TGCGCGTTTCGAATCGCCCCCCAGACTCTTCGTTGATCAGGACAACGCGCGCGTTCGCGACAGCAGCGTTCATTCCATCGGATACCGTGCCGGTAATCGAACTAGTGCCCGTCTGACCGCGCATGCCAGCGAGAGCGATCGACAGCAGCACAAAACTAACTCTCAGCAAGGCAACCATAGCAATCTCCTCCGGGCACACTCCTGGCCTGGCACTCCGGTGCAATGTGTCCGCGCGATCTTCTCATGTGGCTAGCGAATCAATGCCGGTGCCCAGCCAGGGACAGCATCGAACTCTCAGCATAGGTGGAACAAGCCAAGCTGTCAAGACAAATCTACAAGTTCGGTAGACAATTGTCGTGGAACAAAAGGAAACACATGAAGTCACTTACGAGGCGCTACGGCCACAAAGTGCAGTCAGAACTGAATTTGTCTAGCGGAAGAGTAGAGTGCACGAGCAGCGTTCAGGTGCGCTCAGCCGTTTGTAATCGGTTGCACACCGAAGCCACCGAGTTTTCTGTCCTTCCAGCGGCCGCGGGTGAAGTCAGGGAACGCGAGGGACTTGTTGCCTTCCCGGATGGATTGCGATGAGAGCGGCAAAACGGCGCTCCACGTCACGCCGTCGTAGACATCGATCGGAGGCTCCCGATCCTCGGCGATCGCTCGGAAGAACTCCCGCATCACGAAGTAATCGCCGCCGCCGTGCCCAGTCCGGATGGCTGTTTCGCCATCGTTCTTCCAGTAGGGATGCTCATATTCGGAACGGTACTTTTCAAGCGGCTCCCAACCATGTCCTTTTGTCCGCCCGGCAAGATAGATCGTTTCTCCCTGCGGTGAACCATCGTATGCACCCCGGGTGCCGTTCAACGACTCCCAACCCATGCCGGGGCGCGTCGAGCCGCTTTCGTATCGCACAACCGCCAGCTTCTCGTTTGCGGTACGGAGCATGGTGATGGTTGTGTCGCCTTTCTGGAAGAACCCGGGTTGCGCCGCGGGGTGGTCCTTGCCGAAATGTTCGCGCGCATAGGACTGAAGACCCCGGGTGCCCGTGTCCATGCTGACGACTGTCGCGTAACGGTCACCGCGATTCACACCCAGCCACAAGCTGACCGGTCCCATGCCGTGCGTCGGGTACACATCTCCGCGGTACTTGCGGGCGATCTCGCCGCGCCACGTGAGCGAGCCGTCCTTCTCATAGGCGAGATTGCGTGTGTCGTGGATGTAACAGCCCTCGCCGTAGGTCACCTCACCAAGCACACCGCTATGGGCCATGTTGAGCACCATCATCCGGCTCCGCGCATACGGGTAGTTCTCCAGCAACATGAAGCGGCGGCCGGTCTTCTCCTTCGCTTCCACCAATGCCCAACACTCGTCGAGCGTATAGGCCACCGGCGTCTCGCTGCCCACATGCTTGCCTGAGTTCATGGCATAGATGGACTGAGCGGCGTGCTGGTTCTGGGGTGTCATCACCAGAACGACGTCAAGGTCCGGGCTGTCCAGCATGCGCTTGTAGTCTTCAGCACTGCGGCTGTAAGGCGTGGGCCGCTGCCCAGTGGCCTCCTCGACCACCTGCTGGGCACGGGTGGTTCGCTGCTCGGAAACATCACAGATCGCAGCAACACGAACGCCAGGCAGGCGCATGGAGATGCGCATCATGTCCACGCCACGGGCACCTGCGCCGAGCACGCCAACGCGGATTTCCTTACTGCGGCTCTGTGCGGCCGCCGAAAGAGCGAGCGAAGACATCAGGAAACCGCGCCTGTTCGTCTGAATGTGCATAGCTGACCTCATCTCAGCATGATCTTGTGGTCCCGTCGGCGCAAGCCGCCCGGCGACGTCCGTCCAGCATGCTGGACGGTGTCTGCCACCGCCACTTGACGGGCAGCACACGCAAAGTGCTATCGTTTGCCGCATGAAATGCTGGATCGTCGCACCGATGCTGGTGGCAGCTCTCGCTCAGGTCGCCTTCAGCGATGTGGTCGAGCATACGGCGAAGCAGTCCGCTCCTTCGGGCCTGCATGCAGGCGTTGCACGAGCGGACATATCGCCTCCGGTGGGAATCGCACACCTGAACTGGGGGTCCCAAACCCACGTTGAGGCAATAGGAATCGATCCTGCAGGAATGTGGGCTACCGCTCTGGTCATCTCCGACGGCAAGCAGAAATTTGCCATCGTCGACATGGATTATCACGGCATCACCCCGGATCTGGAGGATGCCATCCGGCTCGCGTCGGAGCGCACGGGCATTCCCACGGCACACATCCGCCTGAATGCAACGCACACTCACGCGGGTCCGAACTTTCAGGCTGAGAAGGGTCCGCTGAAGCTGGATGCCCGTAAATACCTTCCGGCGATTGAGAGCTTTCGCAGAACTGTGGGCGAAAAGGTCGCAGGTGCGATCTTTGAAGCGAACCTGAAACTCCGGCCGGTGCACGCCGCCGCTGTCAAAGGCATCGGCGACGTAAACGTGAACCGGCGCGTGCGGGCGACGGGAAAGACGCCGCCCGCCGTTGGCCTGAATCCGGAAGGATTTGTTGACCGGGAGCTGGTCGTTCTGCGCATCGATGATGCCGAGGGAAACCCGTACGCAGTGGTGGTCAACTTTCAGGCGCACGGAACGGTTCTCACGTTCGAGAACAAACTGGTTTCACCGGATTGGGTGGGCATGGTTCGGAAGACGGTGGAGCAGATGATGCCCGGGGCGCTGTGCCTTTACCTGCAGGGCGCCGCCGGAAATCAGGGTCCGGCCGAGGGTGCCACCGGGGATCTGACTGTCGCGCACAGACTGGGACGGCGACTGGGTTCACAAGCCGCAGCGCTTGCTTTGACAATCGAGACCGTCCGCCGCGAGCCGGTTTTCGAAGGGTACACGGAGTCTACCGCTCTGGCTGCACGTCAACCGTGGCGCGTTTTGGGTCCAAAGCCATCCGACCTGCGCTTCGCACGTCAGGTGATTACCGTGCCGCGGCGCACGTACACTCCCGAGGAACTCGATCGCATGCAGTCGCAGGCAGCGGCTGCAAAGAAGAAGATGGAGGAGGTCAGCAACGCCGATGACTGGTCGCGGCATCAGGCGGACGCACAATGGAGACGGTTCAATGACTTGCTCACGAAGTGGCGGCAGCCTCCGGATCCAACACCGCTCGAAGTCGAATTGCAGGCACTGCGAATCGGCGACATGGCAATTGTCGCCATGCCCGGTGAGCCGTTTGCAGAGATCGGCGCCGCCGTCAAGAAGAGCTCGCCGTTCGCCGTAACCATGTTCTGCGGATACTCCAGCGGCAAGGGAGGCGGCTACATGCCCGTCGAATCAGAGTATGCGTTCGGCGGCTACGAAGTGGAGCGGTCCCCATACGGGACCGGGGCGGCCAAACTGGTGGTCGATACGGGCTCTGCTCTTCTGCAGAAGCTGCGCTGAGAACGTCCAGCGCGTTGGACGGCGGCTTGCAACGGGCAGTCCGCTGTTCCTACACTTGCTCACACGCTCGCTGGAGTTTTTTGTATGAGAAACCCGTCCTCACCCCTGCAGTTGACGTTTTTTTTATTGCTCGCGTCTGCGCACCTCCTGGCGCAGGCCACCGCGACCATTCACGGCACCGTGCTCGACAGTAGCGGTGCGGTAGTACCTGAAGCGGATGTGAAAGCCACGAACGTCCAGACATCACTGACGCGTTCCGTCAGGACGGATTCATCCGGAAACTACACGGTTGCGCTGTTGCCGATCGGCGAGTATCAGGTTCAGGTGGACCGCGCCGGGTTTGCAGGGTTCATACAGAAGGGCATCCGCCTTCAGGTCAACACCGATGTGGAGGTGATTGCCACACTCAAGCCGGGTGCGACGGCCGAGAGCGTACAGGTGACTGCCGACGCAGCACTGGTGCAGACCACGACCACGGCGCTGGTGCAGGTGATTGATGAGAAGCGCGTAACGGAGTTGCCCTTGAACGGTCGCAATGTGCTGCAGTTGCTTTCGCTGTCAGCCGGCATTTCCGACCGCGGATCGTCGGGCGGCACACTCCAGGTAAATACGCTCGGCGGCTCGCAGTACCAGAATCCTGTTTCCATCAACGGTTCGCGCGGAAATGCCACCAACTTCCTGCTCGATGGTGCGGATAACAATGACCTCTACACGAACATCAGCGAGGCTTATCCAAATCCCGATGCCGTGCAGGAATTCAGCGTTCAGTCGAGCACATTCGACGCCCAGTACGGCCGCGGCGTAGGCGGGGTCGTGAACGTCATCACGCGCTCGGGAACCAACGATGTGCATGGGACGGCGTTTGAATTTCTTCGCAACTACAAGCTGAATGCGGCAAACTTCTTCAGCGGGCGAGACACGCTGAAGCGCAATCAGTTCGGTGTCACGCTCGGGGGTCCGGTCTACATACCAGGCCTCTACGACGGTCGCAACAAGGCATTTCTCTTTGGTTCGTATCAGGGCACGCGGAGCCGCACGGCGACCCCCGGAGCTCTGCGGAACACACCCAGCGAAGCGATGAAGCGCGGAGACTTCTCGGGGTTTCTGGGTGCTGACGGCAGCGGCCGGATTCGGGATCCGCTCACGCCCGGTGAATACTTTCCCAACAACCAGATTCCGCAAAGCCGCTTCGACCCGGTGGCACGACAGCTGTTGAATTACATGCCATCGTCGTCGGCGAGCAACTACCAGCTTCGCTTCGGCACACCGGTGGCGCGCAACGACGACGACCAGATGCTGCTTCGGGCGGATTACCTGATCAACTCGGCCAATCGCCTTACCGCCCGATACTTCCTGATAACGGTCGACCGCCCCTGGGTGACGGTGCCGAACAATCTGTACTTCGTCAATGCCGGTCAGCAGGGTCATAACCAGAGCATCACGGCCACACACAGCTGGACGTCATCGCGACTCCTGAACGAGTTGAGCTTCACGTTTCATGGCTCAACACCGAACTCGACGCCCCCCGCCGAGCTGCCTACCTATGAGAGCCTCGGGTCCCGAATCCGGACCGTTCCCGGCTTTCCCACCATGGTGCTGGACATCGCGAACTGGTCAGGCGTCGATCTCGGACTGGGTTACTACAACGGCCAGCGGATGTACCAGGCCGCGGACAATGTCTCGTGGGTCACGGGCAAGCAGAACCTGAGATTCGGCGGTGATTATAAAAACCACCTGCTGGACAAGTCGTCGTTCTTTCTCACCGGAGGCACGGCAACCTTTTCGGGGCAGCTGCTTAGTGATCCGGGCCGCACGAATGCCGGCCACTCTTTCGCTGAGTTTCTGCTCGGAGTGCCCACCACATGGCGCCAGCAATCCTACTGGAGCGAGTTCCTCTACACGAACTACTTCGCGCTTTACATCCAGGATGACATCCGTTTGACGCAGAACCTGACTCTGAATCTGGGACTCAGGTGGGATCCGAAGTTCGACTCGTACGAGACCGGGAGGAAGCGCATGACGTTCGAGCCCGGACGCCAGTCAACCCGCTTTCCAAATGCGCCTCCGGGGCTACTGTTCCAGGGTGACGCAGGATATGAGGACCGCATCATCCCTACCGACTGGAACAATCTTGCGCCACGGGTCGGGTTTGCATGGCAGGTGGCACCCCGGACGGTGCTTCGGTCGGCTTACGGAATCTTCTACGACCAGTTCATGGGCATCTTCAACAACCGCAGCGCCCAGGCGGCACCTTTCATCCGACAGACCATTTTGCAGGCACCCGGCAGTCTTTCGAATCCGTATGCGGGCAGCGAGCCGCTCGACCCGTCTCCGGTCAACCCTGATCCCAATTTCGTGTTCTCACCCTACAGCACGTGGGCACTTCCTACGAAGGACATGGTGGCGGGTTACATGCAGAACTGGAACTTCATTGTGGAGCGCCAGTTCTTCTCTGACGTTCTGCTCCGCCTCGGCTACGTCGGCTCGCGAGGCGTTCATCTGCTGAACGCGATTGAGACAAATCCCGCGCTCTATGGTCCCGGCGCAACCGCCGCCAACGTGAACCAGCGCCGGCCGTACCAGCCCCTCGGTGGTCTTCAGCTTGGCAACTCCGATGCATGGTCAAGCTATCATTCCATGCAGTTCACGGCACAAAAACGGTACAGTAAGGGCGCGACGATCACGGCGAACTATACGTGGTCGAAGTCGATCGACATTACCAGCTACGCATCTGTGGAAGGAAACGCCGCGGGACCTGACCCATTCAACACGAACAACAATCGTGGCGTATCTGATTTCGATGTGCCACACAGGCTTGTCGTATCCGGCGTTTGGGAGCTCCCTGCGCTGAAAGATACGCCGTGGCTCGTACGCGGGTTGCTTGGCGGATGGCAGCAGAATTTCATCTTCACTGCGCAGTCGGGATCCCCATTCACGGTGCTCAGCGGAGTGGATAACGCCCTGATGGGTATCGGTGGCAACTTCGCAGACGTTACTGGCGTTGACTGGCGGCTCGACACTGATCGGAGCAAGGCGGAGAAGATCGACAGCTGGTTCAATCGCGCAGCTTTTCGCACGAACGCGGTTGGCACGATCGGTACAGGTCGGCGGAATCAGCTCCGGGGACCGGGTAATTGGAACGTCGACTTCGGCCTGTTCAAGAATAT
>DASQEG010000856.1:0-11522 GCA_035633775.1 Bryobacteraceae bacterium | reverse complement strand
GCGTCGTATGCGCTTATCCGTGGTAGCTCAATGACTGCGGCGGCGCCTGACGAGGGCGCGGCCACGCCGTGGATGAACGGCGACTACTCACTCGACGCGCTCGGCTCGCTGCTTGCGAATGCAAACCAGGGCCAGCACGTCGCCATCAAGGGTTACGCCAGCTACGAAGGCCATGACACGGTCCAGTCGTACATGTACAACACGGGCCTGGCGCAGCGTCGCGCAGACGCTTTGGCCGAGATGGTCCGTCACCACATGGCGGCTGGGGGCAAGGCTGCATCGAAGGATTTACAGATCACGCCCGAGCCAGTCGCCGACATGTCCCAGTGGCAGACACAAGGAACGACGCTTGCTACGCGCCGAGACTATTGGAAGGCTGTAGCGACTTTCCCGGGTGGTGTCGATCCGGCGAAGCTGACCGTCACGGGCGCTGTTTCGCGCCGGTCTCTGCAGCCGTCGCCGACCAACCCGATCGTCGTGTACGATCCGCCGCCCGCGTCCGAACCGGAGCCGCCTTCGTGGTTCCGCTACATCGGCGCCAAGGTACGAATCGTTCGCAACCAATTCGTTGCCTGCGAAGTCGCGGGGAAGTTCAATATCCAGACCGCGTCCGAAAATCGACTGAATGAAGCCAGTCCAGGCATGGGCAGCAGCCTGGAAACGTGGAAAAAGATGGGCCAGAACCCTGCCGACGGGCTCATCGACATCCGTGTAGTGGTACAGATCGACGACGCCAAAAACGAAGTCACCGTTCTCGCCTATCTGGGCGCAGACCCAGCCGACGAGGACGGCCTCGCGCTCATCGAGCCCGCGGGAGGCCAGGACCCGAGCACAGCGCTTAATCTTCTCGGCGCGACATGCGTGTTCCTGCCGGTGATCTCTGCTGCTTCCGATGCTGTGGCTAGCAAGGGCGCGTTGGCTGAACTCGGCATCGGCATCATGTCCGCTACCGCGTTGACGGCGATCGCAGGTCTCGGCTGGCTCAAGACGCTGCGCATCATTTGGTATGGCGGCGAACTGAAAGTCGTCGCAAACAAAGCGAAAGAGTGGTCCAGCTCGTTGCTGCTCGATGTTGAGACAGCGATCTACATGGACAACATGCCGCTCGATCTGATCTCCATCCCGAAGGATTCCCCGGTGATGGTGCGCTACAAGGCGATCGGGTTTATGTTCGGCAACCCTGGCGGGCAGCAGAAATTTCAGTTCCGGCCCATCTTCGACTCGTCCAAAGGCTATACGATCGACGTATCGCGACCGGGCGCAATCAAGGTACGCCCGCCGCTGGATAAGGTACTGCAGATTCTCGGCGCCAGGATCGCGAAGAACAATCCGTTGATCTTCGAGCTTGATCTCGGGTTTGCCATCAATCTCAGCGTGCTGACGATCGAGCGCGCGAAGCTTCGCGCGACACTGCACGACGAGAAGAATCCAGCGTCGGGCGGCAGTGTTGAACTTACCGCATTCGGCGCCGCCGTCGATATTGCAGGCGCAGTGCGGGGACGCGGGTATGTCGAAACCGGCCAGGGCAAGTTCCTCGGCCAGATCGACATCACCATCGTGCCTGTCAGCGTGCGCATCGCTGCAGGGGTCGGCATCGAGCAGATACCGGCAATTAACGGGGGCCCAGCGACCGGCGTCATCGTCACGCTCGACGTATCGTTCCCTGTCGCGATTCCCCTTGGAGCCTCCGGGCTCGGCATCTACGGGTTCATCGGCCTCTTCGCGATGCACTGGGCCCGTGATGAAAGCAACCTGCCCGCCGATGATGCGTCGCCTGCGTTGGCGTGGTTGAAGAAGGTCGACGGCAATCCAGTGGATCTCAAAGGCTGGAAAGCGCAAGTCGACAATTGGGCGTTCGGTGTAGGTGCGCTGCTGGGCACGATGGGATCCAGCGTCATGTTCAACCTGAAAGGCCTGTTTGTCCTCGAGTTGCCGGGCCCGCGCTTGCTGCTGATGATGAAGGCGCGGCTCTTAATGCCAATGCCCGAGCGCGTCGGCCCTTCGGAAGGTCTGCTTCTGGCGGTCATCGACCTTGACCTCGGCCGCAAGACCCTCACCATCGGCATCACCGCGAGTTTCGAGATCAAGCTGCTGCTGAAAATCCGAATCCCGGTGGAAGCATTCTTCGACTTCAAGGCGACCGAGAACTGGCACCTCTACATCGGCAAGAAGACGGACATGGTGCAAGCCGACATCCTTCAAGTCTTCGAGGGATGCGGGTATCTGATGATCAGCGGCAACGGGTTTACGAACTTGCCCGATCTGCCGACCGTCACAGGTTTCGCCATTGCCGCGGGACTGCACGTTTCGTTTATCTGGGGATCGAAGGCCTCGGGCTTGTATGCGGAGCTGGCATGCGGGTTCGACGCGCTGGTTGGTTTCGATCCGTTCCGATTTGCGGGAATCCTGTATGTCCGCGGAACACTCAGCCTCTGGATCATTGAGATCTCGGCGTGGGCAAAGCTCAACGTCGATATGGGCGAAGACTCCAACGGAACGAAAATCTCCAGAATCGGCGGCGAGATCTGCGGTGAGGTCGAGTTCCTCTTCTTCACGATTTCAGGATGTGTGGACTTCCAGCTGGGCTCCGGTCAACCTGCGCCGAACATTCCTCCTCTGGTCAAAGGCGTGCGCCTGATCAGCCGCTCTCCGGCCCTCGTGGTGGGGACTGGGACAGACCGCCCGATCGACGGCGGTCTTGGCGAAGCTTCCGATCAAAACGTCGACACACCAGCAAAGAAGCTTCCGGTGGTGCCAATCGACGCTATTCCGCTCGTGATGATGTCCGCGCCGCCTCTTCAGGCCGATGGACTCAAGTTCCACGGCGAACCGTTGAATCACACGCCGGGTGCGCCCGCCGATGGGTGGGTTGCGAGAGGAGACACTTACTACAAGTACACTCTAACGGCGGTAAACTTATCCGATCCCTTGTCGAGCGGCGCAAAGAAGCCGGCGACGTGGTGGGAGCCCAAGTCAGGGGACACGGCGCTGGAGGCGCAGCTCGCGCTGCTCAGCTGGATTCCGGAAGCAACACCAAAAGCAATCGAATACAGCAAGTACCTCGAGGATTGGGTAAAGGAGCACTGGGGGACGATCTGTTTGCCGGCTGCGCCCCCTGCAGCGGTGATGTGGACGTTCCTCCAGGAAGTGATCGGACCTTCGCCGCAGGGCTGGTGGCTCGACGGCAAAGCCTGGCCCGATCCGCCGGAGGTGATTCGCAAGACCCCGGTTGACGTTTCGCTTCGCGTCACGGAGCGCTGGCGTTCGGGTAACAAGAAGCTCGATCAACTGCGTGGTGTCGTTCCGGCGGTCGTCGAAGGCGCCCCGGTTCTTTGCCCGCCTTCAACAACAAATCCCAGCACGACGCCCGTTCCCACCGCAGGCGGGACCACAGCGCTCGGTTCGACAGGCTCGGTCCCCGCCAGCACGCCCCGCGAGGAGCGGCGCTTACGGGAGTTTGTCGACGTCATCGGAACCGCGCGGGGGCAGAAGCTGCTCGATCCCCTGATGCTCACCCCGATCAGTCGCGTGGACATCCAGCGCTCCATCAATGCCGGTTTGCCGGTGTCGCGGTCGGCATACACCGCCCTGACACCCGTAACAGGCTTGACAGCTTCGACGACCTCCGCGATTCCAGGGGCAACCACTCCTCCCACGCAGCCCAGGGCGTGCCAAAGTCGCGTGCTCGCAGCGCCGTTGTTTGACGATCACTGGCGCGCAACAAGCGTTCCGCAGACATTCCGCGAGAAGCTGATCCGGGATGAACTCACGAAGCGCAACTATAAACCGGGCCCGCTGATCAATGCGGTTGTCGTTCATTCAGGCGCCGTAGATTATGCGTTCATCCTGATGTTCGTTCCGCGGGTAGTTCTCGGAAGCGGCCAGCTGGTCATCGACCTGGTAAGCAAGAACGAGCAGATCGTTAAGGAACGGGTCGTGACGCTCGCGGACATCATTCCGCCGGCGCAGATACCAGCACGGTGGACAAACATGTCGGGACCCTGGGGAGCCGACGTATACCGCTTGCTCCAGCACGGCCAGTACTTGCAGCAGGCATTCACATATCAGCCCGTGCTGGTCCGCATCGAAGGTGATCCTGCGGGCGCAGCCGATCGTATCCACATCGGCCTTAAGCCGGGCCCGATCACGGAGAAGATGCTGACCACGCTGAAGGCGCGGCCATTCTATGTCGCAGCGATCGAGGCGCAGCGCCGAAGCGAAAGCTATCGATTCGAGTACGAACAGAAGGAACAGGGTAAGAAGAAGAGCATCGCGGGCGCCATCCTCAGCGGCGACACATCTGATTACGCGCTGCTTGCTCCAAACCAGACCTACTCCGTGACTGTTACCTGGGATGCGAAGCGGGAACGCCGGCCGAAGAATCAGTCCCCGCAGGATGCGGGTGAAGTGACTGGCGTGTCCGCAACCTACTATTTCAAGACGGACCCCAACCCGCCTAAGCGGCTCGATCCATGGGTGCTGGCCGCTCTGCCCCAGGAAGGCGAGCAGCACTACTTCGCCCATGACGGCCTCAAGCTGGTGTTCGCGACGAACAACGTTGTGCGGTTGTTCGAAGCATATGGCAAGCGGCTTCAGGTAGTGCTGAAGCCTTCCTCGTTCCGCGCCATACCTGGCGCCCCCTCATCTGTCGATCCGTTGACGCTCGATGATGTGAGCGTCCAACCCGTGTCTGAAAGCGTGCTCGACCCGTTTGAAGAAGCGCTCGAGGGTGCTTTGCAAGGCAAGTGCGTCCCGGTCAATGGCTCACGCAACAGGCACTCAGTGGTCGACATCAAGACGCCGCTCGATTCCTACACGGACTACGTACTCGACATCGAGATGGTGAACGCCGCAGATCCTGAGGGGACGAAAGGCGAGATGGTGTGGCGTCGCTCCTTCAGCACGGGCGCGTTCAAAACAATCGAAGATTTTGCGCTTTCGTTCTTTACCGCTCGTGTGGAGCACCGCTATGTCGCGGTTGGAGAACTACAGCAGATTGGCAATGACTTCGCCGGTAAGGATCCAGTCGGCAACGAACTCGATGTAAGGCTGATTGAGGCCGGCCTCGAGCCGCCCGAGGTTCCCGATCGTCCTCGCCTCGTCATCTATTGGCAGCAAGCCCCGGCCGATCCAGATCCGCAGCCTGCCGCCGTCATGATCGACTCTTCGGAACCGTTGTGGCGCCAGCGTCAACTGCCCCGCGAGATCCCCGATGACGCAGTGGAAGGCGCCAAGCGATATGAGCTGACGCCAGTCCCCTGGTTGCAGCCATCGGAGCATGTGGCTGACCCGGCTGAATCGATTGTCGACAAGATCGTAAAAGCTCCTGGTGCGCAACGAGCACTTATCACGCTACAGCCTCAAATGCGCGGCAAGCGGTTGCAACTCGCGCTCAAACGGATCGCCCAGACCGAACCGTACCTGGATGGTCCAGGTAATCCGAATCCAAGCTTCGTGGACATCGCCGACCTGACTCTGGATCGCGCGCCCTGGGAGGAGACCAACTAACATGCCTTACCTTGTTGAAGCCGCGTGGTTTAAGGCCGAAGGCGCGCTGGTGGATTGGGCTGTCGTCGCCGGGCGGCTCAAAATGCCCTGGTCGGGCGCGAGTCCACGGTCGCTTCACCAGCGGTGGATGGTGCATCGCGATCTGGGAATGCCCACCGAACCGTTCATTGTGTGGCGCCGACCGAAGGTGACAAGCGGACCGGGCCTGAAGGTATTGAACTTCAGCGCGCAACCGGCGGAGTACCTGTTTGGTGACACGCTCGTGACATGGCCGGAAGGCTCCATGTGCCGCATCATTCTGGAAACGAATTCACAGACCGGCTGCGTTGTGACGGCGTTCGCAGGCTCTCCAACCTATGGGAGCAGTATGCAGATGGTGAGCGTCGGCACAGGCGTCGTCACGACGGTGATCGAAGCCACGGAGATCGATGGTCTGATCATCCAGAATTCACTCAAGATCACGAAGATCAGCGGGATACCTCAGGACTGGGTCGCGGATGATCCGAACTGGCAAAAGTTCGAAGTCGTGGGGCTTCCCGTTGTTCCCGCGGAATGGGGCAGCATCGGGAAATGGGGATTGAGCCAGCAGGGCATGATCACTGCCCTGACGGATCCAGGCACAGCTGCGACCCAGCGGCTCTCCCGCGGCGCTCCGCAGATCGGCTGGCAGTTGACTCTGCCGACCGGCGAATCCGTGCCCGCCTGGCAGCCTTCCAACCACAATCTGCTTCTCACGGAGATGCGGACGGACGTCGTGAGCCGGATGCGGCCTGTACTGCAGCAGGTCGCACCAAATCAGCAGGCGGCGTGGACGGAAGAGATCAGCCTTCCGCCTGTGACGAATCCCAATACCGGTGAATCGATTCCGATTGCCGAAAGCGGTCCCCAGAAAGCGAGACATTCGCCCGTCGCAAATGCGTTGATCGGCGGGAGCACGGATCCCTGGCTGGCTCTTGTGCTGGGATTCGGAACGGCATATCCGATGTTTGGCGCAGCAGGGGCTTCTCCTACGATGGCGGCCGTTCCCGGCGCCGACTCGTTCGACTACATGGTGACGGCGCGGTGGGACAAAGGGCTTGACGGCAAGTCCGCACCGCTCGACATGGCCGCGCTGGTTCCTACACCTGGACTTGCGCCTGCTGTGCCTGTGCCCGCCAATCCTGTTTCCGGGTTGATGGGCTACGTGCGCCCCCAGGCCGCCGATCTTCCGTGGCGATGTTCGGTACGTACGGCCTGGGACCGGCCAACTGACGAACCAGTCGGACGGCCTCGGACGTACTCGTTTGCGAGCGTGAGCAAGACGCCCGCTGAGCCGGCAATGCTGGTGATGCAAAGGCGGGCTAACAACAGCGGCTTTCGATACCCTCTCATCAACAGTGCGCAGATGACCCCACTGCCTGACGACTGGTGGCAGATCAGCGCCGTTGCACGCAATGTAACAATCCCCATCAACACGGGAAATCGCAAACTCCGCTATGGACTTGCACACCAGGACATTTACGGTCAATGGAGCCCCTGGATTACATCCGATTGCGATGCCAATCAGCCGGGCGTCGATGATGTCAGTATTGTCAGTGCAACCCTGAAGCCAATCTCGCCGGCCGATCCCTCCCTTCCAAATTGCAATGCGAGCCTGACGATCGAATTCATCTGGGACTGGCGTGTGCGAAGACCGAAATCCATTGAGTTCCGAGGCAGATTGTATGCTGCCGCCAAGCATGGGGACCCACCGCCAGCCTTGAATGTGCCAACGGGATTTCCGCGCACGTTAGGTGGAGCGCAGGGTCCTGTCGTGATCACGTTTAACGGGGATACTCCAGGCTCGACGACGGATCCTGGCGCTACGTTCGTCCCGCTGAGCTCGGCCGGCGACAAGACCTTAGCATCTTATGGAGCTGCGCAAGGCATGGAAAGCCGGCGCTACCGAGTGACGATCCCCGGGTTTGTTCTGAACTATGCGAACACCGGGCACATCGGACTTGGCATATGGGCGCGCGGACAAGAGCGAGTTCTGCCTCTGCAGCGTTGGGGGGACTGGTCGGAGAAGCCAATGATCATCACGGCATCCGATCCGCGTCCCCCGATCATGAGTCCGGATATTGTCGAGCTGGCGAGTTTGCCAGATGCTGCCGGACAATGCCACGCAGCGCTGATCTGGGGCAAGAACCAGCCTGCGACCAATGCAACCGGATACTTTATCTACGAATCGACTGAAACCAAATTCCGCGACGCCGCAGGACTGCCGTCGGAGGCTCATCCCGAGATGACTCTGAGTGAGCGCCTGACGATTGTGAAGCACATCTTCACGGGACAGCAGGCAAACGCGCAAGGCCAGCCTGTGCAGACCCGCCAGCTGTTTACGCGCCGTAACGAGAAGCCGATTAAAGAAAAACGCGCCGACGTCACCCTGCCGAAGGGTTCAACATCGATCCATCTTTTCGTTGTGATCGGAGTGAATGCAGGCCAGGTCGAGGCGGCTTGGCCGGTCGGCGGTGGGTCCGACGCAGCACTTTATGCCGTAGCCGCGCCGCGCGTGATGAAGCCAGCTCCTCCGCTGATCGAGGTGAGGCCCGTCCTGGACACCAACGTGAACCCTCCTGTCTATCGAGCGCAGGTCCTTGTTTCCGCGCGCCCTGGGCCTCGGGTGAAGCGAGTAGAACTGTTCCGCGTTCGCGTGGACGACGCAGCAAAGCAACTCGAGACCATGGGGCCGGCGGTGGCAGTCATCGATGGCACTGGCAATGGCTGGACCGTTGAGTCATTCGACGACGCATACGGAACCAACATCGGCGGCATCGATGGAAGGGATACTCCGACTGGCTCCTGGAAGCGAGTTTGGTATCGTGCCGCCGCCTGGTCCGCCCCTGATACGCTGCGAGGCTATTTGAAAGGACGGTCGCCGGAAAGCTCGGCTGTATGGTGCGTGGTTCCTCCGTCGACGCCGCCCAACTTGTCACAAGTCGCGATGCTCTGGCCTGGCGGCGACCTTTCGGAGGTGCTGCTGCGGTGGACCAGTACAGCCCCGGTTGCGCGGACTCCAGTTGGCGCGCACGTTCTCGGCATCCGCGTGGAGAAGCTGGGCGATAAGCCGCTCATTCAGCTGACGCAAAATCTCGAGCACGTTGGCAAGACGCCGCCAGGCGCGGGACAATCCGGCGTTTGGATAACTGGTGGATCAGGCGCAAGCACCGACTACTCGGCCATGATTCGACGCGGTTCAGTGAACGACGCGCTGCAGGTCGGCATCCGCATCACAGATCCGATGGGACGAACGAGCGAACGGGTGCTCAGCATCGGGGCTGGCCCTGTACTTCCTATGCCCGACCTGTTCAATCTGACGGTCGTGCCAAGCGTTACGCCCGCAGGCACCTTCCTGAACTTCCAGACGCATGCCCCGCTGGATGTCACGTACCCGACGCCGTACGTCATTGATGTGACCGCAAACCGCACATTCCCACCCGCCAGCACCGCCGTGCAACACATGCCGTTGCCAATCGTTCCCCTGGACGAGCCAGGCGATGTGCCAGGCGGACTCGATCCGCTCCGGATCCGCCGAACTTCCGACGCTGGTCACGCGCACAGCTTCTATGCATTCTGCCGTGTGCCGTTGAAGAGTTTCGTAGTACGTATCACTGCGCCCGATGGGCGCTCTGTCGAAGAAACAGTCGTGGTGAACTGATATGGGCGGATTCAACTTTCCAATTACGAACCTGACTCAGGCCGCGGCTCAGCAGTACCTCCAGAATGACGGCCTTGAAACGCTCGGGTTAACCACTGTCGCGCTCAGCCCGCACTGGTCGACGATGGCGATGAACGGCGCCAATGCGTATGACGGGGTCAACCTGACACTCACGATTCCGCAGGGAAATTTGTTGGCTCCGTTCCGTGGCATCCTGACAGGAGCGTTCCCGCCAGCAGCGTCTCAGCTAATAGCCGCGGTTAATGGCAGTGCAACGACTCTTTCGATTGTGGCCGGGGACTTCCCGAACTTCCCTGCCCCGGTAAACCCGGACGGGGTCATTCTCGAGATCTCGAAGCCGAACGGGTCGGCGCGGGAGTTCGTTCGCTGCAGTGGTGTGACGGCGCCGAACACACTGACGGTGAGCCGTGGTTGGAACGGCAGTGAGAAGCAGGACTGGGCGCCTGGCGATCGTGTCGTCCTGCGACGCACGCGCAGCCGGCAGGCAGGCCAGTTCTACGATGCGTCCGGAGCCCCGATCAACACCTCATGCGCCGTGTTCCGCTTTCATCCGCAAGCAGCACTGCGGCTGGAACGCCTCATGATCGACCGGCTTACACCGAACATGCCGAACGTTCTGCCTGTTCCTGTTGCCATGGTTATTCATGGTGCGCAGTTCCTGAAAACGGATCAGTTCCATGATGCGCAGGACCCATTGCCATTTGGAGGAGTGCTGACGTTCCACGACGCCCGCGGACTCATCATCGATCCGGCCTATGTCGCGTCGGTGTTCGATGCGTTGCTGCAATGGATGCCCGGACTGCAACCGACGGGCGTTTTGGGCACCACTGGCGATGCGAATGGTATTACGGCGATGTCGAACTATGGCAACGGCGTTTGCATCCACGTGGTTGACATGCATGGCGACAACTTCCAGCCGTACCAGGGCATGTTGCTGAGGCAGGACAACAACGGCGTCCAGCCGGTCTCGTCAAGCTTGCCGTTTCTGCTGCCCGCGAACAACGTCCTGAAGGGCACCGACTACACGAGGCTGCGGTGGGGATGGATGGGCAACGGGATCCTGGCAACACCGGACCTCGCGCCCCCTGCGCTCGCTGTGAACCTGCCTCGCCAGTTCTACCGCATGTGTGTCGTTGATCTCCGCTGGGCTCTCGTGGGCAATCGGTCGCCGCAAACTGTGCTCGGCATCCAGGCCGCAGACCAGCGCATCCCGGAAGCGCAGTTTCTCCCCCAGGTCCGCGATCAGGTGACGATCGACTACCTGGCAGATGGTCCCGACAGTCTGGCGGAAGCCACCCGTGTTTTAAACCCTCCCGGCAACGTACAATTCCGGCTTGCAGTGTCGGCAGTGCTTGACACCAATCTGGACACACCGACGGCACCCGGGGCGGCAGCGCATTGGCCGCAGTATCCCGCACCCCCGATGAACAACCCGGGCGGGTTCCCGGCTGCCTACCCGCTCAACCTGACGAACTCGAACGTTTCCGCGCAATGGGCGCCCAACGGCAAGGATGTTGTCGTCACCCTGACCGGAAGTGCAATGTTAGGTGATCACATTCGAGTCTACCCACAAGTGTTTGTGACCATCTCCGCGATTGCTGCGGATCCTTCTTTTGTCCGAGGCGACGGCGGCTCCACGATTGCAACTGCCAATCAGGTTTCGTTGCTGCTCATCGACCCGTTCCGGGTCGGTCCTGGGCAGGTTCCGAATCCGCCGGATCTCGTGCTCGATGTCGTGGTTGCTCCAGCCGCCGGCGGTCCACGGCGGATGTGGGGCGCCGTTCCGGTCCGAGTACAAGGGAGTGCCGGCGCGTTGCCTCCCAACGCGTTCCCGCAAACAGGCAATCCGCCGTTGATGAACGTTCCGCAGGAGTTCCGCGGCATCTCTGCGTACCCTCTGTTTGGGGTTCCTGTCAGCACGCAGCCCGTGCCTTTGCCACCAAACCCGACGGTGGTTGATCGCGCGATGAGCCTTGGGGCCGAGCCTCAGCCGCGGCAGGCGGCGCGCCTGCCCACGATGGCGCGGTTCGAAACAATGGTGGCCAGCGGCGTGGGTCCCAGCAGCGATGCAGCGCTCACGTGGGATGCCGTCGTCACGGGCGGGCGGTGGGGTGCTGAAACGCGCTCGGCACAGCACGCGAACGGCAATCCCGGGAATCCCGCAGGTCCGGATTTGCATGCGCCGGGAGTCCGTGTCACGGGCGGGCTTGCGTATGACGTCGCATATGCAGCCATTCGTCGCGCGCAACCGATGATCCCGTGGCCAAGCGCGGCTACATCGTGGAACTTCGGATGGACGATCTACACCGCAGGC
>DASQEG010000855.1:0-3673 GCA_035633775.1 Bryobacteraceae bacterium | reverse complement strand
GTCGGGGACCGGCGAGGTTTACCTGCATGAGATGCCCGGCGGGCAGTACACAAACCTGCGGGAACAGGCTGAGGCGATGGGCCTCGGGCATCGATGGCACGAAGTCGCGCGCATGTACGCGGACGTCAACATGGCTTTCGGCGACATCGTCAAGGTCACGCCGTCGAGTAAGGTTGTCGGCGACATGGCTCTGTTTCTCGTCAGCCACAACGTCTCGATTGACGACCTGCTGAGCCGCGGACCCGATCACGGGCTGACGCTGCCGAATTCAGTGGTCGACATGTTCATGGGTTCGCTCGGAGAACCTCCCGGCGGCTGGCCAGAGAAGATGCAGCAGGTGGTCCTGAAAGGGGCATCGCCCCGCAAAGGCAGACCAGGGGAACTGCTGCCGCCGGCGGACATCGCTGCGGTCGAACAGCAAGCTTCTGAGCAGGCAGGTCATCCTCTCACTCGAACGGACCTCATGAGCTATCTCATGTATCCCGAGGTGTTTCTGGCTTTCGACCGCGCGCGGACCACATGGGGCGACGTAAGCATCCTGCCCACACCTGTTTACTACTACGGAATGGAGAAAGGCCAGGAGGTCAACGTCGATCTGGAGAAAGGTAAGACGCTGATCGTTAAGTTCCTGACCGTAGGCGAGCCGCATCCGGACGGCACTCGAACTGTCTTCTTCGAGCTCAATGGGCAGCCGCGCGAGGTAACTGTGTTGGACCGTTCCCTCAAGGCGGAGGTGGCCGACCGTCTTAAGGCCGATCCGAACCTGCCGGGCCATGTCGGAGCCCCAATACCTGGTGCAGTTACGTCGATTATGGTCGACCAGGGGCAGCCTGTAAAAAAGGGCGACCGCCTGCTGGTGATCGAGGCAATGAAGATGCAGACGACAGTGTACGCCCCAGTTGACGGAAGCATTTCAAGCGTAGCTGTGGCGGCCGGCACGACTGTCGAAACGAAAGACCTGCTCCTGACGATCGGGTAGACTTTACCGGATTTGTCTCCCGGGTGGTATGGCGTGTCACTGGCAGTCGAAGTGCAGCTGGAGCTTGCATGAGTCCCGTTGCGGGTACCGGTAAAGCTGTCATCTTCGTGAATGCTTCCTCAGGCTTCGATGCGAAGGAGGATGCTCCTCAGAAACTCGTAGGCTGGTTCGGCGAGTCGGGCATGGACGCCCAGATCCACTATGTGGAGAAGGGGGTGAACCTTGCTGACGAAACTCGGCAAGCGGTTGCCGCGGGCGCGGAACTGGTCGTTGCCGGAGGTGGAGACGGAACTCTGAGCGCGGTCGCAGCAGGCCTTGCGGGCACTGACGTGTCCTTCGGCGTCCTACCCGTCGGTACGCTGAACCACTTCGCCCGAGACCTCGGATTACCGCTGGACCTTGAACAGGCCGCACGGATCATCTGCCGCGGCAGAACAGCGTACGTGGACGTTGCTGAGGTCAACGGCAAAACCTTCCTGAACAACGCAATTCTGGGACTCTATCCGATCTTCCGTTTTCTTAGAGCAGAAGAAGAGCGCAAGGGCCTGCCGGGCAAGCTCGCGCTCGCCGTTGCCGCGTTTCGTGCACTCTGGCGTTACCCGTTCTTCAGGCTGCGCTTCCTCGGAGGAAAGCGCGAGATCGTGCGGCGAACTGCATATGTTTTGATCGCCAGCAACAAGCATGCGATGAAAGGCTGGAACCTCGGCAAACGTGAAACCCTGCATGGCGGCAAACTTTGGATCTACGTCATGCGCCCGCAAACCCGCTTTGGCCTGTTCTGGATGCTGCTGAGGCTGGCACTTGGCCGGTTCCGCGGACGTGAGTACTTCGATATTTTCAGCACTGAGGAGGTCTGGGTCGACATGAAGTCGCGCAGGCTCGGTGTTGCACTGGATGGCGAAATCCACGTCATGGAAACGCCGTTGCACTTCCGGACGCTGCCGCGTGCACTCCGTGTTGTCGTGCCATGAGGCGCATCGTTCATCTGTCGGATCTGCATTTTGGCCGCGTGGACCCGACGTTGATCGAGCCGCTGCTTGAGG
Source organism: Bryobacteraceae bacterium (assembly GCA_035633775.1). GTDB lineage: Bacteria > Acidobacteriota > Terriglobia > Bryobacterales > Bryobacteraceae > JAWXCM01. The sequence continues at coordinate 1,651 of DASQEG010000855.1, read as the reverse complement.
CCGTCCACAGGTGTGAGCCGGACCTCACAGCGTTGTCGGGCGACTTTACCCAGAAAGGCACCCGGAGTGAGTTTCAGGAAGCAGCGGAGTTCGTGAAACGTCTGCCAGGAAAGATCATCGCGGTACCGGGCAACCATGACATGGCGTTTCTGAACCCCTGGAAACGTGCTACTCAGCGACTGAAGCTGTTTCGCGAGTACATCACTAACGATCCGGAACCGTGGTATCTCGATAACGAGATCGCGGTAATGGGTTTGAACACTGCTCGAGTCACTCACCTCCGGGACGGGCGCATTCGCGAATGGCAGGTGAAGAGACTGGAGGAGAGGATGGCGACGGCCGCCCCGGAGATCATCCGGATTCTGGTGACGCATCATCCATTCGACCTTCCCGCGATTTTCGAAGCTGATGAGCTGGTCGGCCGGGGCGCTCGATACATGAAGCGAGTTGTAAACTCGATCGACATCATGCTCGCAGGGCACATGCACATCAGCTACGTCGGGCCGACTGCCATGCGCTACAAAGTGCTTGGCGATTCGGCCATATTCGTCCAGGCAGGCACGGCCCTGTCAACCCGGGTGCGCACGGAAGACAATGCCTTTCAACTGGTACGTACCTCACCTGGCGCAGTTGAAGTTCAGCAGTTCCTGGCGCAGGGTGACAAGTATCTCCCGCAGCAGGCCTGTCTCTTCCGCAGTGTTGACGGGGTCTGGATGCCTGCAGCCCACGAGGTGCAGGTTACGGGCTAAATGGCTTCCTCGCGACAGCGAACAGCGATTGGCCAAGCGGCAGACTGAGGCCTCTGTTGAGCAGGACTGACTCCGCCCTAAGCGGTGCTTCGAGTACGCGGTTGAGCAGCGCCGGGTAACGATACACACCGCTGGCCGGCGGCTGACGTGTGAGCGGCTCCCAAAGGCGGAATTTGAGCAAAGCCACTGGGAGGAGAAGCGAGTTCATGTACGTACAGCGCAGTACCTCAAATCCCGCAGTCCGGAGTCCGCGGACCAGTCGGCCCCTGGTAAACCTCTGCCGTTCGTGCGCGAACTCAGAGTGGCGGCTGCGCAGTATGTCGAGCGCCGAGACCCTCAGGAACATCAGCCCGTTGGGTTTCAGAACACGCCAGAACTCCTGGAGCCCGTGGCTCTCTTCACCGCGCTGAAGGTGCACGATGACGTCCATCGAAATCAGAACCGGAAAGCTGGCCGCAGGAAACGGCAGATAGCGCAGATCCGCCTGCACGAGCCGGTGCAGCCTGCGACGGGCGAACCGCAGAGCCTCTGAACCCAGATCGACTCCCGTGACTCGCCATTGCCTTCGGGTCTCGAGCAGGCTCGCCAGATAGCCGGTCCCACAACCCACTTCGAGTGCATCCTTCACTTCCGAGCCGCCCACGTACCGGTCCACCATCCCGAACAGGAGTCTGTTCATTCCGCGGAACCACCACATCTCTTCTTCAGCCTCGTCCAGGTACTTAAATTCGGCGGGGTTCATGGATGACTCTTCAAGGCTACCGGAGGGTATTTCGTCGTCCTTAGCGTTGCGTTCCGCTCCGGCAATTGCCTCCCTGCAGTACCAGGCGGCTATCGACGCTCGCTTCGAGGCCCGTCATTGTGCCTTTCGGAAGACAAGGCCTCGCACGCCCCACTCGGCT
>DASQEG010000854.1:0-4525 GCA_035633775.1 Bryobacteraceae bacterium | reverse complement strand
TACGTCTCAGCACTTGCTTCGGTCAGCCCGCTCGTCGGTCGACCCGGTTTAATCGTTATCGGAATGCCTACCGATCCGGACGACGTCCTTGTCAAGGGACAGGTCTGTTTCGGCTGCCGCTCCGGAAAATGCCCGGCGAGGTGCGGTACCGCCATACGGCAGCACTATCCGGTCTGATAGTCCAATCATTTTCGATAGCCGGAACGGACCGGAGCGAGTGCGGGCACAATCCGGTAGACGCGTGCTATTTCAAGTGCTTGTGGATAATAATACCCTGCGGCGAGCCATGGCCCGTGCGATGCATTTCATCCTGCCGGCCGCTTTGTTAACGCGAAGCGCCCGGGAGGAAAACATGGACGCTTGCACGGGTGCCGAGGCAACCACATATTTCCAGTTCAACGCCGCATACGTCGACGATCTGCGGAATGGAAGCGCCGCAACGGCGGAGCATTTTTTCCGCTACTTCTCGCACGTCCTCGGACGCGCCCTTGAAACCCGGACAGCCGGCGATCTGGAAGACGTTCGGCAGGAAACGTTCCTGCGCGTGCTTCGCGCACTCAGAACGCCGGGCGCCATACAGAAACCGGAGCGTTTTGGCGCCTACGTTGTCTCCACAGCCCGGTATGTTCTCCTCGAGCATCAGCGGCAGCATCGGTGGGCGCCGCAAGACTACGAGTCCTGTCCCGACACAAGCCCCGATCCCGAAGTTACTGCGCACGCGGCAGAGATGCAGGCACATCTCCGGCGAGCTCTCGCGAGGCTGTCGGACCGTGATCAGAGGCTGGTGTCGATGGCGCTGCTCGAGGAGAAGACTTCAGACGAAATATCAATTGAGCTGAACGTAAACAAGCACTCGGTGCCCGTCATGCTGCACCGGGCGCGCTGCCGTTTGCGGGAACATATGCACGCCTGTGCCCCTCGCAATATCGGGTGACTGAAACGCAGGAGAATGCCGGAAACAGCATGATGTCCCGCTGGACTAACTGTAGAGGTACGTGGAAGATATGCCTGGCTGGAAATTGCTTGGAAATGTCCTACGTTCCTGTCCGGACGACCCGCTTCTGAGAGGGAATCCAACAGGGAGCGGACATGTACTGGCGCGATGGTTTTCGGTATCGATCCTGAACACAAGTCGGCACGGCTGGGGCGGTTTTCACTTCGAACTGCGGTCGAACTGAACGAACCGTCGAGCGATAAAGACACCTTCAATTTCGGAGAGTGGCTGAGTTTGAGCCTGCTGTTCGGACCGCGGCAGTCACCGCATTTCACTCGCGTCAATGCCAACGACCCGGCTTTGACGCAGCGGCAAGCGATGTCCTGATACCTACCGGCGACCGCAACATGGATGTGGGGATGTACTTCTCGCGTCGCCAGGCTGGCCATCCGCAAGCTGGGACGCCCGCTCCGCAAGATGACGTGCATGCTCCACACCCCGCCCTTTCTTGATCTCAGCGACGAGGAGGAGAACTTTACTGCCAATAGCCTGGTCGCTGAGCCGAACCACTTCCACAAGCAATCTGCGGTGAAGTCGTTACGGGTACTTGTCTACAATCTTCTTCAGCTCCAACCACTCGTCCAGTTGGGACTGAGGCCCTGAAGCTTGTCTGTCAAAAGTGGGTGACACCGCTTGAGCCATGGCAGATCGCCGCGCAATTGAGCGTGAGTGATTTCGTCGCGGGCGGCTTACGTAGTTGTCAAACGTCCCAATGCTGATGTCGATCAGAGCGGCAGCATCTTATGCGCTAGGGCCTGGAGGTCTGAGAGGAAGTGGATGAAGTCCAAGATGGAATGCGCACGTGTTCAGCCGCGTCAAGGGCGACTCGGCACGCATGACTCGGGGCAGGATGGTTCGCTAGACCTTTCCTCTATAACCCTGAAAATCCACTGCTCCACGCCGGTTTACCCCGGCGCACACAAGAAGCGCCTAAAGCCGCAGCGCCTCATTCTTGCCCTCAAGGGCGTTCGACAGCGACTCCGGCCTTTTGCGCCGGCGATCTCATTCGAGCACAAAATCGAGGCGTGTCTGCAATCGTGCGGCGACCACGGCCTCCTTGGCTGCTCGACGAAATCCCGCCGCCGATATAGATATCTCGTACTTGCCCGGCGGGAGGGTCCATACGTAATGTCCATTTGCGTCGGTGAGAATGGCGATCTCGGGCACAGCGATGCTCGGAGTCTCAAGCGATCTTGCCTCCACGACCGCGTCCGTAACCGGAGTACCGAACGTGTCTGTCACCCGTCCTGCAACGCCTTCCCCTGCCGTCCTGCTTTCACCGGACTCGGGGTAGTGCTGGATTGGTTCGTCCTGCCCGGCAGATCCAGAGAGAACAACCTGCACCAGCAGAACGGCAACTGTACATGCGATTTTTGGTCTCACAACTCAGCCCTTTCGTCCGCTATATTACGTCGCGGTGGCCGGGAATGCAAAATGGGCGCCATTGTACTGGCGCCCACTTTCAAGCGACTGTGCAGACGCTGCGCTTAGGGCGCGTTCCGCCAGCCTACCAGATTGTTAAGAACGGCCTGCACGATGCGGGTTCCATGATTGTGGTCGGCATGGGGAGCACCGCCATGCAACCCATACGCGTGGATTGCATAGGCGCACGGACCATTCGCGCAGCCAGGGCTTCCGGCCGGGCGATCGTACCAAACCGGGCTGCCGCTCTGACCGCCGAATGTGTCGGTCTTGTAGAAGACCTGACGATCGTGCGTTGCGCCGACCTCGTCGCTGGTGATCCACTGTGATTGCGCGGGGGATTTGTCGCCTGGGTAGCCCTGCGTGATCGCCGGCAGGCCATTGAGAGAGCCTGAGAGTGCCAGCAGACCGAACCAACCGACCGTATTGCCAACATTCGTGCTGAGCTTGATTACGCCGTAGTCGTATCGCTCATCACGGCTCTGCGTCCAGCCCGAGACGGAAGCCACCCACTTAGCCGGGAACGAGCCATAAGGTGCTGAGCCGGCGTTGTACCCTGGCCATACCCGCACGTTCGTGTGCCATCTTCCACTGGTGCCGCCGCTGTGAACACAGTGGCCCGCTGTAGCGACGACATTCGGTCCATAGAACCAACCTGTGCAATACCCGCCGCTGAACGTGATCAGAGCGGTCGCACGTGCCGGATAGCTAGTTGTATAGAGACGCTGGCGAGTGTCAGTTCCAAGAACTGTCTCGACTCCGATTCCGCTCGATGCCGGGGGCAGACCGCGAATCTCGTCATTGGTAGGCACCCAGGGAGCCCAGCCGGCATTCTCACTGCCCGGTGTCAAGACGCCGCTGCCGGCGAAGGGCATAACCGGCCCTTGTTCGGCTGCAGCGCTTGCAATCATCGAGCCCCCGTTGGACACGGGAAATTCATTTGGATCGTTAGCCTGCCCGTTGAGACCGACGGACGTAAATAAAAGTGATGCCGTCAACCACCAGGCATTGTGCTTCGGTGATTGGACAAAAATCTTCGTCATGTACATTACTCCTCTGTTTGGGAAATATGGGCATCCCGCTTCCCGCTTAAACGCTGCGTTGCGTGTGCCGGCGTCGTTTAATGCTGAGTAGTGCAGGATCGAGGGAGTGAATTACAGGGCCGCGAAGATATCGCCCGAACTTATCAGTGAAAAACAGACGTGTCACTGATCCCCCGTCCCTTGAGCGTCTGATATGACTGGACAAATTGGTGGGGCTCGAACGCGTGCCGTTGGACAGGCACAGTGCAACCTCGCTTGCTGAACGTCGTTGCCCATGCCCGGCCGACACGTGTGCCGCCTACACCATACGGCGCCGGCGCAACATAACTGCCCCGCCTGCAAACGCTGTGCTTATGAGAATCAGCGAGGAAGGTTCCGGCACCGCCTGCACAGAGAAAGTTACATTATCGATGCCGAAATCGAATGCTGTGGAAGACAACTGGACCGTGTCGAATGCGCCAGCGGTGAACGTGAGTCGTCCTTCGGGGAACGAGAACCCGTCAGGCACGGTGCCGGTCGCTGATGCCGACCCAACAATATTCTGTCCAAGGAGCGCATTGAGGCTCAACTGGTTGGAAACATCGGCCGTGTTCAGCGCAAATAGCAAGTCGATGCGGGTTATTGGTCTGCTGAACGTAATTTCCAACTCATGCAGGTCGGGATCGTTGTCGACAAGCGCATTGTTCGTTAACGTCGCAAACACGCTTCCGATCGGAGCAACAGCGAAAGTCCCTTCCTGCGAAGATGCAAAGGTGACGATCACGTCATCCTCGGCGGCAACATCAAAGGGAACTGGGAGGAACGGCTCCAGGTCATCGAAGTCGATGACGGCGGCAGATGCCGAACGAGACAGCAAAAGTACCACTAAGGCCAGCAAGTTAATTTTAGACATTCCCGTAGCTTAATGCATATCCGATGTTGCGTGCGAGCGGTGGAAGCTGCCTCTGTTATCCGCGATGGACAATGGCGCTGCCAGCGAGTTATATAACGGTTACGACGCATCGGGCCGCTAAGTGACATTGCTATCTCAGCCTCGATATCTGCTATGACTGACGTTTTGGGCAGT
>DASQEG010000853.1:0-2846 GCA_035633775.1 Bryobacteraceae bacterium | reverse complement strand
CCTGAGCATCTGGTTTGGGTCGTTAATCAAAGCCTGTGTGATCTCCGACGGCATATTGCTGCTGCGGAAGGAACTCGGCTGACTCAGATCGTACTCCCGATACGGATTAGGCGTGCCGGCGGCCGGAGCTTCCGTTCCGATCCTGAACGGAACGGTGTTGGCAGGCGGGATTTCCGGGAGGCCCTGGAACACGACGTCTTCTGAGAACCCCACCGTGCACACGGCATTTCCGTGCGGGATGGTACACAGTCGCGCAATGCTGGTCCCGGACGAAGGCTGCGTCGTTGCGGGGATGTTCAGCCACATGCCGTTTTCGATATGGAGTGCTCCACCCGTGGCAGCATCTGTCACACGGTGAAGGTAGGTCAGACCATAAATCGCGATGTCGCTTTGCAAGCTGCCCCGATTTATCACTGGCGACCCTATGGGCGTGAACTCAATCGTCTCCTGCAGCACATTGAGCTGCAGAAAAAATCCATTCGAGTTACCAGCTGAAAAGTCAGGACGGGCAATGATGCTGAACCCAATTCCTTGCCAGAATCCGGGAAGGTCTCGGAGAGCGCCCAGCCGGTCTCCGGTGTTTTCGTGCGTCGATGCGACACGATACGCCGTTATGTCGCGAATCGGCGCTGGCGCCGCTGCCGTTCCATTCGGGTTCCCAGCAGGCCCCTTTGACCTGAGCTGTCCGCCCGCGGGGGTTGTAGTCTCAATGTTCGCCATTCGGTGTCCTTCCTCAAACATGGGCTGCGGCCGGTCGTACTCGCCGCCGCACGGCTTGTAATCCTTCTTGTGCGATCGTGTACGCATCCGGGTACTCGGGATGCGGCACGTCCTCACCGGGAATCCAGAACTTTCTTCGTGTGATTCGAAGCGAACTCAGGAAAGCGGGAATCGCATTGAAGACCTCAATCAGATAGGGTCCTTCGAAGCCTTGCAGGATCGGGGTCAGGAACGTGTCCCACGGAATCCAGCTATCGTGGACGGCTCCGCGATCAGGGGCGGAGATATGCACGTAAGGCAAGCGTTCTCTGGTCAAAGCCTCGCAAACCTGATTCCTGAAAACGCCCGGACCGTCGCTGCCGAGCACTACGTGTGCGCTGTCAATGCACACACCCAGACTCGCCTCATCCGTTTTGTCGAGGAATCGAAGGACCTCCCCGACCATGTTGGGAGACGGCGTTTCCCAGTGGTCTACTGGTTCGATCGCAACCGTGACGCCAAGCGCACCCGCGTGTTCACCCAGGGCCTGGAGCACGGGGACGGCGTTGTTGTATCGCGCAACCAGCCAGTCCTGCAACTCATCACTCCAGATTTGCTGACCGAAGTCGGTGGTCGGAAACACGCCATACGGCATCACCACTGGACCCGCCATGATGTCCGCGCGCAATGCTTCGCAGATGTCCACTCGCGATTTCAGGTAAGCGAGCGCGAGCTCACGCTGCTCTTTGAACTCCGATGACGGATCAAAGGTGCGAGTAGCGGCTACGTTCGTCGTGAGGCGCACGTCCCGCAGCCCTGCATCGTCGAGAGCCTTACGGAGCTTGCGGTAATTCTCCAGCTCCGTCTTTGCGTCGAGCTCGCCGGCCGGTGGCGCGATTGGGAGATCGAAGCCGCTGTATCCAAGCTCAAGGAGCTTCCGCATGCGGCCGACTATGAGCCGGGTGTACTCTGCATCGCCAGGTCGAAGGTCGACCGTGAACATGAAGAAGCTGAAGAGGATTTGATTACTGTGCTGAGGCATAGTTACCAACCCAGAGTCTTGTGCAGGTAAGCCCGTGCCATCTTTGCGTACTGCAGTGGGTTCGCCTTTGCTGGATCCTGCTCGGCCTCAATGACCAGCCAGCCTTCGTAATCAGCGTCAGCCAGAGCCTGGAAGATTGGCACAAAGTTAATTGCCCCATCTCCTGGTACCGTAAACACGCCGAGTTCGATCGACTGCTGGAATGAGAGGTTTTCGTGGCGAGCTTTGGTCACGATGTCGGCTCGAACATCCTTAATGTGAAGGTGCTTGATCCGCTTGCCATAGGTCCGCGCAACATCCAGCGGATCGGCTCCGGCGAATGCGAGGTGACCTGTGTCAAGCAGCAGGAACACCAGGTCCGGATCGGTGTTCTCCATCAGGCAATCGACATCCGGCCGAGTCATCACACCCGTGCCCATGTGCGGGTGATAGCAAAGTCGCATTCCATTCTGCTTTGCCCTTTTGCCGAGCTGGTTCAGGCCCTCGAACAGCGCCGTCCACTGGTCATCACTGAAAATCGGCCGATTAGCGAAGAGAGCCACAGGGAGCGGGTTCACCGCACCACCAAACTCGGCAACCACCATGTCGGTTGCACCGAGAGACTTGATGAAGGCCATCTCTTTGTCAAACGCATCGAGCGTCTGCTGCTTCATGGCCTTGTTGGTGAAGTAGGTACTGGTCCACGGCTCAGAGACACGCAAGCCGCGGAGATCCAGCTCACGCTTGAGGACGACTGCATCGGTCGGATACTTGTGGCCTATGCTGCAGCCGTGAAACCCTGCAAGCGCCATCTCGCTGACGCATTGCCCAAAAGGGATGCCGATGTCGATGCTAAGGAAGTCGTCATTCCACCACAGCGTCGGCGTGATGCCGAGCGGGACCTTTTTCGGATCGAGAGTTTTTGCGGGATTCGTCATTATGCGCCAGCTCCTATCACTTTCAGATCGGGATGAAGTTCCGAAGAGTTGCCTTGAAGGCCGGGGACGCGGGGGGGCAGAGCCCACGAGCCGTAACCGGGACCCTTTGCCCCCGGCGGGTTCGCACCGATCGCTGGCCAAAGCAGGCCTTCTGTATAGGCAGCGGCGGAGACCATGAACCCGACGTT
>DASQEG010000852.1:0-3218 GCA_035633775.1 Bryobacteraceae bacterium | reverse complement strand
GATTGTGGACATGATCTGCTTCACCTCAGACGTTTGGGTGGTGGATAGAGGGTGAGTGGGCCATTTGTCTGCCGCTGCGCTTGAGAGTGCACAACCGAACAGATAAACTGCCGCGCAAAGAATGTGTTTCATCAGTGATCTCCTTGAGCTGGGCACTAAGGCCGTTGTTCTGAGCGTGTGACGCCATGAGCGGATTTGACGTTGACGGGCTCCCGTGTTTTTCCGTTCGGAGTCGTGTCTGTCCCGTAGTCCGGGTTCAGACCGGGCAAGTCAGTAGAACGAGCTCATGGAAAGTCGTGATCGTCCTACTGCCCAGACAGGATGGTGCCGCTGGGCGTGAGTCGATGAACATGTTTTTGTGACGTGTCCCGCGCCCGCGTACATCTTAGGACTGCACCTCATCGTCCCTTTGCCTCGGTGACGCGAGCTCAATGCGGAAGGCGGGTGGCATCGGAGTAGCCCCCCGGACTGCCGTTGCCAGTGCTGGGAGCGCACAGGAGATTACGTAAGGATGAGCCCGCTACAACGGCGGATTTGTGTGCTTAGCGCGGCTCTGCTCTTGTGCTCCGTGACCGCCGTGGCTTACCGGTGGTTGCAGTTCGAAGCTCCCGCCGCCGTCCAGGCACTTCTCCCGCAGGTCGTTGTTGGGCAACAAATCGCTGTCGTCTTTCCCGGTAAGCACCTCGCCGTCAACAGCCGCAGGTTCGATGACGAATTGGCAGCGTATGCGCACGCGACAGAGCTGCGAGCCCGACTGCCGAATACCGCTGTGCCGTTCGTCGCAATCGACAAGTCGGGGGTTGAAGCCGTCGTGCACCTGGACCTGCCAAATGACCTGACGCGGGCGATCCCGATGGTTGCGCTGCTCCGGCAGCAGGGCGTGAGTGATGCAGACTGGTTTCTGGCGGGATCGGCTGAAGTCAGCGCTTGGAGGGAGGTATCTGCGCTCCATCAGCGACTGTATGATGGCATTTCGCCCGACCCCGCGGTCTCACAACGACGTCCGTCACGGCTGGTCGCTGATATCGTCACCGTCGCAACGGTGTTCGGCCTGCCATTGCGACTATTCAATCCACCGTCGGCCCCCGATGATCCGCCCGCGCTGGCGACACTCTGGAAGCGGACTCCCGACCCGGAGGACGTCGTGCTACTCCGCCATGCGCGAGGTTGCTTGACGACGAATCCCACACTCAGCACATGGCAGGAGATACGACGTGCCCTCCAGCATGCGCACCGACTTCTAATCGCGCAGCGCGCATACGTCGAGCATTTGCCTGTAGAGCTTCGTCCACCAGCGAACCCTGATGATGAAACGCAGCCAGGGATTATGTTTACGTACGCGGCTGCCCTCCTGTCAGACCTGGTGAACAAGGCGGGAGCCAATCGCCAAGAGCAATTGTCGGCCTACCTGGCTGGGCGGGATGACGAGACAGTTCGGCACGATGTTGGAGTTAGGCGAGCTGCGTTGTACGCCAGGCGAGTTCTAGTTCATGCATACTTTATGAGCCGGCAGAAGGTTACGGCCGAGGTGCAGGAAAGCGGTTCGCGGAGGCGGTGATCATGCTCTTCGTTTCTTTCAGGGTGAAAGCCGTCAGTGGAGCCGGTCAAAAGTGCTGACAACACTACGTACGTGGCCCATTGTGGCGCTCACGTTTGTCGTCGTGATGCTGATATCAGCGCTCGTGACGATCCTGACATTCACCAGCATCAAGACGCTGCGGGCCTCCATCCTCGAGCTGAACGAAGCACACCACGTGGCAAGAGGGCACATCGAGGCACTCCGGTCTCAAATCTACGTTTCCAGCATCCTCGTCCGGGACATCCTGCTCGACACCGATCCCGCTCGTCGCGCCCAACAAAAGCGCCGGTTGAGTGAGAATCACTCGGCCGCCCTGCGTCACCTGTCGGAACTCGAGCACCTCGCCCTACCTCAGGCTTCGGCGACCGTGCGATCGCTTGCGGCAGAGCTGGAAGCGTACTGGCAATCGATGGACGAAATCATCGGTGATGCGGGAGCGGGACGCACTCGTGACGCTTACGCGTATCTGGAATCGCGCGTGATACCGCGTCGGCAAGCTGTGGTGTCACTCGCTGAGGAGCTTGCTGACCTGAGCAGCGCGCAGGCGCGGGTGGGAATGACGGCACTGAATCGTTCGCTCGATGAGTTTCAGCGTTACATTCTGGTACTACGGACAGTCACCACACTTTTCGTTGCTGTACTGGCCGTCTTCGTTACGATCCGAATCTTCCGTCTCGAGCGCGCAGCGGCACACGAGCACGACCGCCTTGAGATCGCAGAAGCAGAGATGCGAAAGCTGTCGCAGCAGCTGGTGAATTCACAGGAGCAGGAGCGCAGGTCGCTGTCGAGAGAGTTGCACGACCACGTAGGACAGATGATGACCGCACTGAGGTTCACCCTTTCAGATCTTGACGCGCACTCTGCTACCCCTACAAAACCGTTCGCCAACGCTATGTCAACCTGCCGCGCAATGCTGGAGCAAACGATCGAAGCTATCCGTGGACTCGCGATGGGCCTCCGGCCGTCGATGCTGGACGATTTAGGGCTTGCTGCTGCGATTGAATGGCAAGCGCGTGAGTTCTCTAAACAATTCGACATCCCGGTCAGCGTTCATGTCGACCCTGCACTTGCCGATTGGCCGGAACCGCAACGCACCGCCTTGTATCGCATCACACAGGAGGCGCTCACAAACTGTGCGCGTCATGCAAACGCGAAGAGCGTTCTTGTGGAGCTGTTACGAGACGGTGACCAGGTACGGCTGAAGGTGTCCGACGACGGGGTTGGTCTGGCTCCCGGACAGCGCAGGCGCGGCTTTGGCCTTATTGGTATGGAGGAGAGAGTGCGCGAGATTGGGGGCAAGCTGACAATGGAGTCTGCCGCCGGCGGTGGTACGAGCGTGCGGGTCGAAGTGCCTGCCGGAGTCGCAGCCCGTGCGTAAAACTACCGTTATACTGGCCGACGACCACACGTTCGTCCGAAGTGGGTTGCGCTCGATCATCTCTCGACAGGAGGACATGGAGGTGGTTGGTGAGGCTTCGACTGGCCGCGAAGCGGTGGATCTCTGTGCGACTTTGAGGCCGCGAGTGGCTGTCGTCGATATCGCTATGCCCGAACTCAACGGTCTGGACGCGACGGCTCAGATCGTACAGTCGCAATCCGGAACAAACGTTGTCATCCTGAGCATGCACTCAGACGAGAC
>DASQEG010000851.1:0-1656 GCA_035633775.1 Bryobacteraceae bacterium | reverse complement strand
AGTACATTGAGTTCTGGGACGAAGCCTCCAGCATCCGAATCCACGTGGACGTGTAATCGCACATGGTGAGATTTGGGCGGGAACGACATCCGGCCAGTTGCCGCCGGGATGCAAAGTGAAGATCAGTCCGACTCGAAGATCACCGGTCCGTGATTCACGATTCACATTGTCTGGTGTTCCACCGCACTCAGACCTCACTCCTGGCGTGGCACGCTCCGCCGCACGGGCGGTCTGAGGCGATCCGGCTGACTATGGTATAACCCATGCCATGTTTCGCATGCTTTGGTTGGTTGCTCTTTCAACGGTTGCTGTCCTCGCGCAGACTGCCTCCGTGACGGGCAGGGTCACCGATTCCACTGGCGCCGCCATCGAGGGCGCACGCCTTGTCGTCACTGCCAGCGCGACCGGCGTGGAATCCGCCACCGAGACCAACGTTGAAGGCGTTTACAGCATTCCCGCGCTCCAGCCGGGCGTCTACACCGTCTCCGTCAGCAAATCGGGGTTTCGCAGTGTCCGGCAGACGGATCTGCAACTGCAAGTTCAACAGATCGCCCGCCTGGATCTCAGACTCGACGTCGGCGCCGTTACCGAATCCATCGAGGTGCAGGCGCAGAGCGTATTGCTCGAGAGCGAAACATCAACCGTGGGCCAGGTCATCCAGAGCAAGCAGGTGACCGAACTCCCACTCCTCGGCCGGAACACGTATGCACTCGCGATGTTGGTACCGGGAGTTCGCGCCTCCGGCGGAGTCAATCAACTTGTTGTGGACCAGATCAGTACAGTTTCGTACTCCATCAACGGCCAGCGTTCGAATGCGAACGAGTTTCTGCTTGATGGTGCCCCGAACTCGGCTGCCAGCCAGAATCAGCCGGTCATCAATGCGAACCCCGAGATGGTGCAGGAGTTCAAGGTAGAAACGAACGGCTACAGTGCGGAATACGGCCGGGCTGCGGGTGGTGTTTTCAACGTCGTCACGCGCTCCGGTTCGAACCAGCTTCACTTCAGTGCCTACGAGTTCTTTCGCAACGACAAGCTGAACGCGAACGATTACTTCGCCAACTCGGCAGGGCGAGCGAGGCCTCCATTCAAGTTCAACCAATTCGGAGGAACCATTGGCGGTCCTGTCCTGATCCCAAAGCTCTATGACGGGCGCAATCGAACCTTCTTCTTTGTGAGTGTGGAACTGGTGCGTTTCATTCAGGGCATCACCTTCAATGCCACGACACCCCGGCCGGAGCAATTAGCGGGCGATTTCAGCAATCTTCGCAATGCAGCCGGAGTTCCCGTCACGATTTACGATCCTGCGACGACCACTGCAAACGCTGCGGGCGGTTTTACGAGGACGGCGTTCCCCGGCAACATCATCCCCCGGAATCGCTTCAACCCGGTGGCGAGCCGAATTCTTGCGTTCATGCCGGCGCCGAACGCGCAGGGTACCGCGACGGGGACAAATAACTATGTTCGGACTGACGCAAATAAGGTGGACAAAGACACGGTCAGCTACCGCGTCGATCATAGCTTCAACCAGGCCAATCGGTTGTTCGCCCGGTATTCGGCCGACGACTCACCCTGGATACGCGCGGCCGTGTACGGCTCCGACAACCCTGCATCGCCCGTAGCCGGACCTCAGACTTTCGGTCGCCGAAACACCGTCGT
>DASQEG010000850.1:0-3730 GCA_035633775.1 Bryobacteraceae bacterium | reverse complement strand
GCCCGCCAACACGGCCCATGGCACTGATCGTAGCTCAACGATTGCACAGGTGAGAAAGAAAAGCGAACCCGCAGCACCGAGGTAACCGCAGGCAATTGCAACCTCATATACCCACACCCTTACGAGTAAGTACGGAACTCCCGTCGCTACAGCCAGCACAAGCAGCATCATCGCAAGCGTTCCCGGCCGCACGCGCACGCCCAACTGGCCAAGAACCAGCATCAGAGTCGCACTGAGAAATAGCCAACCGCCGAAACAGAACGCAACAACTGCAAAGTTCTCGGGAAAGTCGTAGCCGGTGAGTATGCGCCAGGGTGCGAAAAGAATCACGGCTGGAGCGGCGCCGTGGTAGAGAAAGTAGCGCCGTTTGTAGAGCACTGCGTCGTGCAACCGCAGGGACGCGTTCGCGGCAGGATCCCACGGGTCCTTCAGCGCAAGAAGCGCAGCGGGCGGTTCCACCGGCAGGTGCAACTGCCTCATCGCGAATGCTCGGCCAAGGTAATTGTAGTAACCTGGAAGGTCCTGTTTCCAATAGTACCGATCGCCCGCCGAACGAGCCACCCAGCTGTAGTACGCAAACGTTAGGGCGGCAACGGCAGCGTAGATCAGAAGCAAGGTTTTGTGATTGACGAACCTTCTGAGGAACCCCAACGTGGTATCGTACCAATCGTATCGTTCAGTGAACATGGTGATCTGATCTCAACGCTGCAGTTCCACACAGACCTTCTTCCAGGCGGTCTTTTGATCCGTCGGGTGCCGATCTAGTTCTTCTCAGGCCGGGCTTCCAGATCGTTCGTCAACGACGTCCTGCATCGGTGAATCCGGAACTCATCCGCGTCCGTCCAACCCAGAGCCGGTATGCGCACCTTACAACTCTGCTTGCCGCTGCTGCCCGTAACCTTTATTCCACTCTTCGTCCTTTCCGCTGAATCCGAGACTGTCAGCGCTCGAGCCATTGTGCAGAAGCGTTTGCGAGGATGTAGAGAGGCGGTCGGCTTGATCTTTACCTTGGACTCCCGTTATGTCCAAATAATCACATCTGCAGTCCTTCGCCGTCACATGTCCTCATGGCGCAGGTGTTCTCCATAGGAACGGCAGCCATGGCTGCGAAGCAGGCATGAGGCGGGACCGCTGCCTAAGCGTGTCAAAGACTCAACTGTAAGAGTAACCACTGGGAACGGGTCAGCGTCGACCGGGGCCAGCCGCGGATCCTGTCCGTTCCGAGGCCTCGAGGAGTCCGCTGCGGGCATTATCAACGTCTGGGGGTGTCGGTTTCAATCAGGGGTAAACCGAGGATGCTTACAACCGACGGGCTCACGCGAGGGCAACTGCCCGGGTGACCTCCACATTCGAAGTCCTCGCTAGTCAATATGGATCGACCAACCCTCATTCGCAGTGTCGCGGGTTACGCTGCGGATGAGAATCCGACGGCGCAGAGCCGCATACGAAGGAGTTGGCCGCAATGTCTAAAGTACGCTTTGTGGGTCTGGATGTCCACGCCGATATGATCGCTGTAGCAGTAGCAGAATCGGGCGGAGAAGTCCGATCTTATGGAATCGTCCCGAACCGAACGGAGTCAATCCGAAAGCTCATGGCAAAGCTCGGTCCTGCCGAGAAACTGAAAGCGTGCTATGAAGCCGGACCGACTGGGTACGTTCTGTACTGGCAACTCATGCAGCTCGGCATTGCCTGCGAGGTGATTGCGCCGAGTCTGGTGCCGACCAAAGCGGGAGACAGAGTCAAGACAGACCGCCGCGATGCGGAGAAACTGGCACGGTGCTACCGCGCCAAAGAACTGACGGCGGTGTGGGTTCCGGATGCTGCGCATGAGGCACTGCGGGATCTGGTCCGGGGCCCGCGAGTCCGCAAAGAAGGATCAATTGAAAGCACGACACCGGTTGGGCAAGTTTCTGCTGCGGCACGGCCGTAGACCGGAAAAGGTAAAAGCGTGGACGAAAACGCATCTGGAATGGATCAAGAGTCACGTTCACTTCGAAGAGCCGGCGCTGGAAGCCACGCTCGAAGACTACCTTCACGAGGTCGAACACGTTGCTGAGCGTATTGTGAAACTCGAGAAGGCGATCGACGACGCGGTCAGCAAAGCACCGCCTCAGATCCGTGAGGTGATTGAAGCGTTGCAGGTGCTGCGAGGCGTGGCGCAAACCACGGCGGCCACCATCGTTTCGGAACTCGGATCACTTTCCCGCTTTGAGAGTCCGCGGCAACTGATGGGCTACAGCGGACTGGTCGCGCGTGAGCACTCCAGTGGCAAGCGCATTCAGCGGGGTTCGATTACAAAAACCGGCAATGCTCATCTTCGACGCGTACTCGTCGAGGCGGCCTGGGCGTACCAGCACCAGCCAAAAGTCACAGGCTATCTGCTGCGCAGACAGAAATCGCTGGCTCTGAGCGATGAAGTTAAGAACATTGCTTGGAAAGCCAACACCGCCTTCATAAGCGCGACAGGAGCTTTTCAGGACGCGGCAAGAACAAGAATCAGATTGTCACCGCGTGGGCCGGGAACTGCTCGGATTCATCTGGGCGATCGCAACAAAAACAGAACAGCGGCCCAATCTCTGACAACGAACGAGTTCGGACAGCAGCGCCGATGACAGTGCAGAAGCACACGAAAAGGAGAACCCTCCTAACATCTATGCAGAACGGGCTGCGGCCCCAACCCGCGCGTCTAGTCCGAGGCAGCTCCCGACGAATCATGTCCATGCGCTTTCGACTCGCGCATATCAGAGTGATCAATCGTCGCGATAGCTCCTCCTGTCATCGGCCCTGCTGTCCAAAAACGACTTCCGGAGCTAATTTGATCAGCCGTTCGTAACCTTATTGACAGGTCACTCCATATCAGATGTGGAGCCTGTATCAGGCCGATGCGAGGTGTAGAAATGAAGCCGGTAAGGCAGCTCTGAAGTTCGCTGAGCCAAGTTCTGCGAAGCGAAGGCATTAGCCCATTTACGAAGAGCTGTCAGGATGAAGCGCTCCGCTTTTCCATTGGTTCTCGGTGTGTAAGGTCCGGTGAACTTCTGGCGGATGCGAGGCTGACGCAGGCGGCACGAAACGCAGCGCACCGATAACAGGTCCGTTGTCGGTGAGCACCCGGTGGATCGTTCCCGGAGGTTGGTTGACGAGCGCGCCAGCAAAGCCTCGGCCCGCTTCTGGTATTGTGACCTGATGCGGCGAAAGTGGGGTCTGGCGGTAGCGGCCGCAATGGCTTGCGTGCTTGACGATCGCGCTACTACTGCTGCTGCTCCGAGCAGTAGCATGCTTGTCTCGAGCACGTCACATTAATAGACGGGACGGGCGCACCCGGCCAGCCGGACCGGACAGTGGTAATAGTCGGAAATCGCATCAAGGACATCGGACCGACCGGCCGAGTGCGCCTGTCGAGGGACGCTCACGTTATTGATGGCTCTGGAAAGTATCTAATTCCCGGTCTCTGGGATATGCACGTGCACATGCGCGGTTCGCGGCTCGGTGATCAGGGGAGCTTCGTGAAGGAGAACGAGGCGCTTCTACCCGTTTATCTCGCCAATGGCGTTACTGGTGTGCGCGAGATGGGCGGGGACATGGTGGAGGAGGTCTTGCAATGCCGTGCTGACATCGCGAATGGAAAGCGGCAAGGTCCCAGGATTGTAACTTGCGGCCCCAAGCTGGATGGCCCAAAACCAACGTGGCCCGGCTCAATTCCAATCAGCACGCCAGAAGAAGCGCGGGCAGC
>DASQEG010000849.1:0-2688 GCA_035633775.1 Bryobacteraceae bacterium | reverse complement strand
TCGGGCGCTTCGCTCCCTCATCCCCTCGTAAGAGAAGAAAAAGAACGTGCTGTTCCGGCGAATCGGACCACCCACTGTCCCGCCAAACTGGTTGCGGTGAAGCGGCGGCCGGTCGACGGCGAAGAAGTTGCGCGTGTTCAGGCGGGTGTTGCGGAGGAACTCGTACAACGTTCCATGGAACTGATTGGTGCCGGAGCGGGTCACCATGTTAACGACCGCGCCTGCGTTTCTGCCGTAGGCCGCGCTGTAGTTGTTCTGCAGAACGCTGAACTCCTGAAGTGCGTCAGGGTTCGGAAACGCCGTCGCCAGGTTGTTGTACATGTCCATGTTGATGCCGCCGTCCAGTGTGTAAGTGGAGGCGTTGGCGCGCGTTCCATTAATGGCGAAGGACATGCCCGTGTTCAGAGCGATCAGTGATGCTGCCTGACCGGTGCCCACCTGAATCGAGCCAGGCAGCAGTGCCTGGAGCTGCAGCGCGTTGCGGCCGTTCAGTGGCAGATCCACAATGCGTCGGGAGTCCACAACCTCCTTGATGGAGGAGCTGAAGGTGTCGACGGTAGTCGCATCGGCAACTACGGCAACGATGTCCTTGGTCTCGCCGACTTGAAGGCTCATATCGACACGCGCTCGCTGGTTAACCTCGAGGAGGATTCCCGAGCGGACAGCCTTCTTGAACGATGCCATCTCCACTTCGACGGTGTATGTTCCGGGCTTGAGCGCGGCGAAAACATAGTTTCCGTCGGCATTCGTCGGTGTGGTGGTGACTTCGCCGGTACCTGTCAGCGTCGCGGACACGCGCGCTCCCGGCACTACAGCGCCGGAAGTATCGGAAACGGTGCCGTGGATCACAGCTGTCGTCGTTTGGGCCGACGAGGCCATCAGGAAGACACCTATGCCGATCACGACGCAGCGGAGCATCAACATCGCAGAGCAGTCTATCAGATGGCCCCGGACGTGGTGTCTCCGCCGTATGTCATAATTGCGGCGACGAGGTAGTCGTACTATGAGCAGTACATTTGCCGCCCGCGCTCTCCTCGGAGTAGCCCTTACCGTGACACAGACCGGCTTCGCACAGGAAGGCCCCGCGCCTGCTCCCGCACCGCAGCCGCAACAGCCATCGCCTCAGCCAGGACCAGGCACGGGTCCTGGGAATCCGACCACAGGCCCCGGCCAGCCCGGTCAAATGCCCGGTCAGGACCGTGGGCAGTATCCACGCGACCCGCGTCAGACTCAGCAGCCCTTTCCCGAGATGCAGCGCATGTTCTTCTTCTCCGGCAAGGTGATGCTCGACAGCGGTACGCCGCCGCCCGATCCGGTTGTGATCGAGCGTGTGTGCAATGGCATTGCGCGCCCGGAAGGATACACGGATTCGAAGGGACGCTTCAGTTTTCAGCTCGGCCAGAACAGCGCGATGATGACGGACGCCAGCGTTTCTTCGGTCGATCCGTTTGGTGAAGGATTTGGCGGCGGGCGTATGGGTGCCCCGGGTATGCCGGGGAGTCGTGGCATCAATGAGCGTGACTTGATGGGCTGTGAGCTTCGCGCCTCTCTCGCCGGCTTCCGTTCCGATAACGTGTCACTCGCCGGACGCCGCGCCCTGGACAACCCCGATGTTGGAACGATTGTTCTGCACCGGCTGGCGAAAGTCGACGGATTCACCTTCAGCGCGACCTCTGCCTATGCTTCGAAGGATGCCCGGAAGGCGTATGACAAGGGCCGCGAAGCACGCAAAAAGCAGAAGTGGGCGGACGCTGAGAAGAACCTGCAGAAGGCCATAACGGAGCATCCGAAATACGCAGCCGCATGGTTTGAGCTCGGACTTGCGTACCAGCAGCAGAATAAGGCTGAGGATGCTCGCAAGGCGTATGGCGAAGCACTGAAGGCTGACGAGAAGTTCGTTAACCCTTACGCGCCGCTCGCGCGCATGGCCGCCGCGGAGAAGAAGTGGGAAGAAGCGGCCGAGTTATCAGGCAAGCTGATCCGCCTAAACCCGTACTACTCGGCAGATGCCTACTTCGTTAGCAGTGTCGCCAACCTGAACCTGAGTCGGCTGGATCAGGCCGAGGAGCATGCGCGTGAAGCCATCAAGCTGGACAGCCAGCATCGGAATCCGCGGATGAACCACCTGCTGGCTGTGATTCTGCAGAACAAACAGGATTATGCCGGCGCGGCCGCGAGCCTGAAGGATTACCTTAAGTACGCCCCCCAGGCCGAAGATACCGAGAAAATGAAGCAGCAGCTGGCTGAGCTTGAGAGCCGCATGAGCCGTGGCCAGCAGGGCACGACTGAGGCACAGTAGTAGCGACTACCGAACGACCAGTTTCTCGATACTGGTGTTATCGAACTCGTCTGTGACGCGCACCGCGACGGTTGCTTCGCCACCGGCGGGCGCCGTCACAGCGAGCGTGTAATCAAGCTCTGGTGCGTCACTCAACCGGGTTAGGGGGTCGGCAACGACCCACTCTTCTCCATTGAGCGAGTACTCGGCCTTCTTGATCACGCTCCGCCCATCACGTGCACTCCACTTGACGTTCAGAGTTGCGCCGCTGCGTGACCCGGTGAGCGCCGAGATCTGCGGAGGCGTGTTGTCCACGGTGAACTGCTCGCTCTCCAGCGAAGCTGTAAGCGCGCTCGCCGGCGGGTTGTCTGGTACATCGGACGCGGTCACTCGAAGTACGTAATCCCCGT
>DASQEG010000848.1:0-11050 GCA_035633775.1 Bryobacteraceae bacterium | reverse complement strand
CTGGAAAGCAGTCGATGTTCGTTGTGAAGAGCATCGATGATGTGGAAGGCAACTATGTGGTGCTTGATGTCGGTGACGGGAGATTCGTCACTTATGCGCACCTCATACCTGGCTCACTAACGGTAAAGCGCGGCGATCGCGTACGAGCCGGGCAGGTGCTTGGCAAGATTGGTAACTCGGGAAACTCCAGTGGACCGCACCTCCACTTTCAGGTTGCGACTGGACCGGGGGTGCTGCGCGGAGACGGCGTGCCATTCGTCTTCGACTCGTTCTACCACGCCAGGGACTTGCGGCAGAACGAAATTCCACTGCGAGATTGGCTGGTCCACTTTCCGTAAGTTACGGGCACCAGCACGACAGGGTCGTTCTGGGCGACTACCTGGAAGCGGGCTCGATTCTTTTTGCGTCGAAAACCCAGGACTGGCCGATTCCGCGAAACTTGATGACACCCTTCATCTGATCGCCTGTCACTGTACCTTCATAAGCAGCCGTACGCACGCCGTTACTGGCTTCCTGCACAAGTTTGAAAGTGAACTTATTCCCGTCGACCTTGCCGTCCTGAATGTCGACAGCCTTCCCAGTGTTCTCGCGCATCCATGGCGCTTCCGAGGTCGCGACCACTGAACCAGTAAGTACGCCCGACTCTTCTTTCAACGTGATCACGCTCACGTGTTTGTACGTCTTCCCGTCCGAGTCGCCCACCTCTCGTTCGCTGCTCCAGGTGCCCTGAACGTCGGACGCCATCGCCATAGACACCGCAGCAACGAACAACACGGCAGATCCTAAAAGACGCATATGTGAACAGACTCCTGGTCACGAGACGTGTCAGGCGCGCAGGTCCTTAGCAACCACAATGGGCATTTCTGGCCACCGCCGAGAGAAAGTCAGCTCTGGGTCAGCTGCTTGATCGTGGCACCGATCTGCAAAAACTCGTCCAGGCCAGTCGGCTTGCGAATGTACTGTGTGGCTCCCAGCCGGATCGCTTCCTCGCGATCGGCAGGCGAATCCGAGGATGTCAGCACCAGCACCGGCACCGCCTTGGACGAACTTCGCCGAAGTTGATCCAGTACTTCTCCGCCGCTTCGCTTCGGCATGTTTAGATCCAGCAACACGATATCCGGCTGAACGGCACCCGCCTGGAGCAAATTGATGGCAGCTTCACCGTCTTCAGCGACGGTGATCTGGAAATCTACCTGGTGTTCCCGCAGGGCCTCCTCGATGAGGTAAACGTCTGCAGGGTTGTCTTCAGCTAGGAGAATCTGTACCTTATGCGACATTGACGTTTCCAGGCACCGCTAATTGTAAACCGACCGGAGCCGAGTTTTAGTGCTACTCGCAGGTAACACCGCCCACCCAGGACGCGCCCTGCTGTAATATTGAGGAACTGAATCCGAAAGGACGGGGTTAAATCAGTGAGCTCCACTAAAGATGCCGGTCGTCCGCTTAAGGACACAGGCTTTTCACGACGCGGGTTTATGCAGGGAGTGGGCGTCAGCGGCGGCGCTCTCGGCACTGGCCTGCTCACACCTGAAGAAGCTGCAGCGCAGGCTGCGTCTGGTGTCATCGCAGGCGAGACGCCGATTACACTGACGATCAACGGCAAGCCGTACAAGACCAGCGTTGAGCCCCGGATGACCCTTCTGGACGTGCTGCGGCACAACCTGGACCTCACAGCCGCCAAACGCGTCTGTGATCGGGGAACCTGCGGGGCGTGCACGGTCACCCTCGATGGCAAGGCCGTGTATGCCTGCACAGTGCTGGCGATGGACGCGCAGGGCCACCAGGTTCAGACACTCGAAGGGGTTTCGTCCGGCCGCAACCCCCATCCGCTCGTCACTGCTTTTGTGAACAATGATGCGCAACAGTGCGGTTATTGCACGCCGGGCTTCGTGATGGCTTCGAAAGCATTCCTCGACCGCACTCCGAATCCGACTTATGAGGATGTGAAGGAAGGTCTCGGCGGAAATCTTTGCCGCTGCGGCACGTACATGGGGATTCGCAAAGCGGTGCTGGAAGCCGCGAACGGTGGGAAGGGAGGACAGAAGAATGCCTGACACGCCCACGAATTATTCCTGGCCGGAGATGAGCCAGCGCAAGCTGATCGGCAAGCGCATCAGCAGGCTGGACGGTGTAGCCAAATCAAGCGGCCGCGCGAAATACTCCTCGGATCTGAACCCTCAGGGGCTGCTTCATGCCGTGCTTCTGACCTGCCCGCACGCTCATGCGCGTGTACGCAGCATCGACACGAGTGCGGCCGACAAGATGAAGGGCGTTACGGCCGTGCGGGTCATCTCGCCCGCCGGTACCGAGATTCAGTGGGCCGGCACCGAGGTCGCTGCCGTCGCTGCTGAAAACGAGGAACTGGCACGCGACGCCGTCCGCGCCATCAAAGTTGACTACGAGGTTCTGCCACACGCCGTCCGTGAGGAGGATCTGTCGAAGGTCTCAGGCCGCGCCAAGCCTGCGGGCGAGCAGATCACCGGTGACCCGGACAAGGCATTTACGGAAGCTGAGGTGGTGGCAGAAGGCTCGTACGGCATTCCGGTCATCACGCACTGCTGCCTGGAGCCGCACGGCCAGACCATCGCCTGGCAGGGTGACAATATCCGCTACTGGCCTTCGACACAGGCAGTGTCCACGGTCGCAGGCGATCTCGCGCAACAGTTGAAGATCCCGGCAACGAACATCCACGTCCAGATGGACTACATGGGTGGCGGGTTCGGCAGCAAGTTTCCTGCAGACCGCTGGGGAGGCGAATGCGCCCACCTTTCAAAAGCGAGCGGCGGCCGTCCGGTTAAGTTGTTCCTTGATCGCGCGACCGAACTTACGATTGGGGGTGTCCGTCCCTCGCACTTTGCGCGAATCAAAATGGGCGCGAAGAAGGACGGGACGATCACTGCATGGCAGTCGGAGTCGTGGTCGAGCGGCGGTTTTGGCGGCGGAGGGATGGCTCCCATTCCATACGTCTTCACGAACATCCCCAACGTCCGTCGTAACCATACAGCAGTATCGCTGAACGCCGGTCCGCAGCGCGCTTGGCGCGCCCCGAACCACCCTCAGGCGTCGTATCTGACATGTTCTGCGCTTGAAGATCTCGCGGCGAAGCTGAACATGGACCCGCTTGAGCTGTTCATGAAGAACATCAGCTACACGCCGCGTCCGGAGACGTACAGCGTACAGCTACAGAAGGCCGCCGAACTCATTGAGTGGAAGAAGCTATGGCATCCGCGGGGAGAGGGCAAGGGCCACATTCGCCGCGGTCTCGGCATCGGCATCAATACATGGGGTGGCGCGGGTCACGCAGCCACGGCGCGTGCGGTGATCCATCCGGACGGCTCGGTCGAGATCGAGATGGGCACTCAGGACCTTGGCGTCGGTACTCGTACGGTGCTGGCGCAGGTCGCCGGTGAGACCTACGGCCTGCCGCTTGAAGCCATCAAGATCAAGATGGGTGACAACAAGTTCCCTGCTGCAGGCCCTTCCGGCGGTTCGACCACTGTAGGCGGTGTTTGCTCGGCTACGCGCAAAGCCTCCGTCAACGCGGTCACGAAGCTGTTTGAGGCAGTGGCACCGGGTATGAACGTGCCTGCCGACCAGTTGGAAGCTGTGGATGGACGCATTCGCGTCAAGGGCAATCCTGACAAAGGCATGAGCTGGAAACAGGCATGTCAGAAGCTCGGTGCCATGCCAATCACCGAGACTGGTTCAAACGAGCCAAAGAATACGCTGGGTCTGAACACCGGTGGTGCTGCCGGAGTACAGATGGCGGACGTAAGCGTCGACATCGAGACGGGCCGAGTAAAGATCAACCGCTTTGTTGCTGTGCAGGACTGCGGTCTCATCGTCAACCCGAAGCTGACCGAAAGCCAGATCTACGGCGCGATGATCATGAGTGCCTGCTCAGCCCTCGTGGAAGAGCGCGTGATGGATCAGGTTACCGGGCGCGTGCTGAATGCCGATATGGAGTTCTACAAACTCGCCGGCATCGCGGACATAGGTGAACTGATCGTTCATATGCAGATCGAGCCGGAACATGACAAACGCGGCATCATCGGCATCGGCGAGCCGCCTGCAGTCGGCGGTGTCGCTGCGATCGCCAATGCTGTCGCAAATGCGGCAGGCGTTCGCGTACCGCGCGTGCCCCTGACGCCCAGGCATGTGCTTACAGCGCTCGCAGGCAGCGGGAGGAACGCATAATGCAGGCTTTTGAATACGCAAGCCCGGCAACGCTGAAAGATGCACTGTCGCTGCTTGGCAGCTCGTGGAGCGATGCCGCGGTGCTCGCCGGCGGTACGGATCTCATCAACCTGATGAAGGAGTACATCGAAACTCCGAAGCGCGTCGTCAACATCAAAGGCATTAAGGAACTCGGCGGTGTAACCAAGACCGGCAACGGTGTCCGGATCGGTGCCCTGGCGTCCTTTGACGATCTGGCCAACTCGGCTCTGATTCGCGCCCAGTACCCTTCGATTCACGCAGCTGTCCGTGGTGTTGCCAGTCCGCAGATCCGCAATATGGGCACCGCCGGCGGGGACTTGCTCCAGCGTCCTCGGTGCTGGTACTACCGCAACGGCAACGGCCTGCTTGCGATGAAGGAGGGCAAGAGCCTGGTGCCGCAGGGCCAGAACCAGTATCACGCCATCTTCGGCGGCGGCCCGGCTTACTTCGTCAGCGCATCGAGCCTGGGGCCGGCACTCATTGCCCTCGGTGCAAAGGTGACGCTGCAGTCCGCATCCGGCCCGCGCACCATTTCTGCTGAGGAGCTGTTCGTCGTTCCGCAAACTGAGAACGATCGCGAAACAGCCGTCAAACCCGGCGAGATCCTTACCGAGATCGTTCTGCCTGTCAACGCTGCCGTGAAAAATTCGACCTACGAGATCCGGGAGCGCGAGGCACTTGACTGGCCGCTCGCGACCGCATCTGTCGCACTGACGATGAAAGGTGCCAATGTGGGTGACGCGCGGGTTGTCCTCGGGCACGTCGCACCCAAGCCCTGGGTTGCGACCGAAGCACAGACCTTCCTGGCCGGGAAGTCAATCAGCGAAGAGGTTGCCGAGCAGGCCGGCGCAGCCGCGGTGAAAGCTGCAGCGCCCCTGACCGAGAACGGGTACAAGGTGCAGTTGGCGAAGGTAGCCGTCAAACGGGCTCTGCTGGCTGCGGCTGGAAAGCAGGTGTAGCAAGGTGGAACCGACGACGCTGACACGTTTGGACGACGACCGGTGCGCCAACCTTCGCTGGAAGGGCATGTTCATACCGGCCGAGTGGGACACGTCGGTCCAGCGGTGCAACGATCGCGCGTTCTGGTGCCAGAAAACGCAGATCGTCCTCGGTCCTGACGGAGCGGTGGTGGACGAGTACGAGTGCCACGAAGGCCGGCGTTGCTACGACCCGCTGTAGTCCTTCACTGATGGCCTCCGACACGTATCGGTGGCTCGCCAAATACTATGATCTCCTGTTTGAACTGCACGGGCCTTCTGAGAAGGCTCGTGCAGCAGTTATAGGCCGGCTCCTTCCGCGAATTCACTCCGCTTGCGACCTCGGCTGCGGCACTGGAAATACGGCCATACGGCTCGCCAGTCGGGGCATTGAAACCTTCGCTGTCGATCTCTCTCCGGACATGTGCCGAATCGCGCGCCGTAAGGTTCGCAGGTCGGGACTGAACGTTACCGTAGTCTGTGCCGACATGCGTGAGTTCGTTCTTCCGCACGCCGTGGATCTGATCACCAGTGAGTACGATGCTGTGAATCACCTTCCGCGCAAGAACGACTTGAAGCGCGTTCTGCGCCGGGTCGGCGCTGCACTCAATTTGGGCGGCTACTTCGCCTTCGACGTCAACAACCGGCTTTCCTTTGAGCGCATATGGTCAAATACCTGGTTCCTCGAGAAGGATCCCGTGGCGATGGTGATGCACGGCGGTCACGTGCCTGGAAGCGATCGCGCCTGGGCCGACGTCGAGTGGTTCGTGCGCACCGGAAAGCAGACGTGGCGCCGTTATCACGAGCACGTCGAAGAAGTCTGCTGGAGTGAGGAAGAGATGCGGCTCGCGCTCGACAAAGCGGGATTGCGTGTAGTGCGGACCTGGGACGCTGCACCGTTCTTCCGAGATCAAGTGACGCTGCCCGGCAATCGCACTTACTGGCTAACGCAACGAGTTGCGGCTTAAGCTCCCGCCACCCGCGCAAGCACGTAAGGACCTTCCGGCATGAGTGCGATGCGAGCCTCAGGCTGTAGTCCTTGTGTTAGCGCCTGGACCGCAGCCCCCGGGGAATCGAAGCTTTTGCCCCAGAGCTTCGGACGGTATTCCTCAGGCAGCCCTGGCGTATAGAACAGCACCTCGGCTTTCCGTGTTACCAGAGCAAGCTTCTCGAGCTGCCACTGGTCTACGATCACAGGCGCTGCGGCTATCGACTCGAGATACTCGGAGTGCGATCCGGTTCGCTGCAGCAGCTCACAAAATTCGCGAGCTCCCGCACCTTCCGCACACTCCGCGATGAGAAGAATGCGTCCGCCCGGCTTGACGATATGCTGAGCTGCCGTCACCCCCTTAATCGCCTGGTAAAACGTCATGTCCAACGGATGACCGGCACAGCTGGTGACTACAGCATCCACCGGCTCAGGAAGGTTCTCCAGCATCACCCGCGATACGAAGTCCATGCCCGAGGAGTGCGCTTCCCGAGCAGAGCCCGCGAAGACACCCGCGATGCTGCGCTCACGTGTAAGCGCAACATCCACCATAAAGTCGTGCCGGGCCATCGCTGCGATCTCGAGCAGTTCGCGATGCAGAGGATTATCTGCAACAGAGCCCTCTACCGCTCGGGCGTCGCGCATGAACTTCGGACTGTGAATCACCTTGATCGTCTCCTGGCCTGCGAGACCAGGCGCGATCAGCTTGCGTCCCCCCGAGAACCCCAGCATCAGGTGCGGCTCGATGAAACCCAGTGTGATGTGCAGATCGGCGGCCATGAAGCGCTCATCGATCCACACAGGAGTACCCGCAACGGTCTCACCCAGATACCTGTGTGATGCGCGGTCGCGTGCGTCGTGATTGCCGACACGAATTTTGCCTGCCAGCTCGGGGCCGAGTATCTCCGCAATCTCGGCGTCCGTGGCGGCGCGATGCAGACCGGTTGCGATCATCACGATTGTGTTGTCGCGCGTGATCCCCGCCTGCTCCAGTTTTCGCAGCAATGGCGGGAGCACAACGCGATTCGGTGCAGGCCTGGTGATGTCGCAAACCGAGATTGCCGCGGTACGCTTACCGCGCGCTAATTCTGCGATTGAAGGTCCGGCGACGGGCGCGTCCAGAGCTGCGTTAATTGCTGATGTGGCGTCAGGGAGCGCGGCCGCTGACCTTGCTTCAAGAACCTCGTACTGAAAGCCGGAAGGAAGAGACAGGTCAATGCCGGACTTGCCGAAGGCGAAACGCAGCTGCATGCAGCCACGCTATCACGGACGCCAGGTATACCCGATTCCAAGGCTCGCGCGAACGTGCGCTTCCCAGCCGATTCGAATATCGGGCGCAACGAACCAGCCATGATTCACATACACTTTGACGCCAGCGCCACCCGTGCCGTAGGCCTCGCGAGCCGTAATGCTACGTCCGAAGTCGCCGTAGCGCGCCCAGATCAGACCGACGCCTGCAGTCGCGTAAGGTCTTACACGTCCGCCTCCCCACTCGAAAACTGCCATTGGCGTCAACGTCAAGTCGTGGTGGTCGCGGCCACCCTTCAGATAAAGGAACTCTGGTTCTACGGCGAACCACCGAGCGATGTAGAACCGCGCTGACCCACCAACAAGCCCGTGGCCGACAAGCGACTCATCTGCAAAGCCCTGATACCCGAATGACGCCTTGGCATCGACTGCGCCGCGCTGGCCCATGGACAACGCAGCGGAAGCAACCGACACAAACGCAAGCCTCAGCGTTCCAGCAGCCATAGGTCTGAATCTACACCAAGTACGGACGTCACAAATCCGCGTCCGTCCGGAGCCACGGTCCAGCCCCTGAACGGACGTAAGCCGATAGCCTGTCCGAGCGCGAACTCGGCCGGATAATCGCCCAGGTTGGCCAGCAACTGCTCGGCACCGTTCACCACGTCAACGCTGACGAGCTCAATCGTATGACCCGCGCGGCGAACGCCGAAAATCTTGCGACCGTCTGCAGCCCACCCGTGCACCAGCCACTCGCCTGTACCGACTTGCTTCCGACCGGCGCCATCAGGGTGCAGCACTGTCAGACCGTTGCCGGGACCAAGCGCCGCGATCCTGTCGCCCCTGGGGCTCCATTTTGGATACGTTCCGCCGCTTCTCGCGATAAGCCTCGGGGCTTCCGTCGACCCCGGCGTGGCTCGCATCAGTACATATTCAGCTCCGCGGATCGAGAAGTAGACAAGTTCGCTGCCGTCCGGAGACCACGAAGGCCCTCGTTGAACGGCGTCACGCGGTTCCTTACCAAGGCGTACCGGCGTGCCACCGTTTACGGCTGCGATCCAGACTGCCTCATCATCGGAGCCCGCACGAGAGAATGCAACTCGGGATGCGTCAGCTGTAAGTTCCACGTCGGAGATGGACAGCGTGCGGTCCTCGCCGAAGCTTTCAGAGCCGATCAGCGTACGTGCAACCGACTCCCCGGCCGCGCGGAAGAGAATCTCAGGTGTTCCACCACGGTCTGAAACCCACGCCAGGCTGCCTCGAGCAGCCGTTGGAGCCATGTCAAACCGCGACGTGGCGTGAATCTCCTCTTTCTCTCCCTGCGGAGTAAACTGAACCAGATCGTAGTCCATCGTCACGGCACCGAAAACGACTCGCCTCCCGGTCGCGTCCGTGGTAGGAAAAAGCTCGGTTCCGGTACCGGATGTGAGCGGCTCCGTCCGTTGCGTCTCGAGATCAGCGATGTAGAGGTGCGAGCCGGTAGACAGGCCGGACGAGTCGGCGAATACCACACGCCGCCCGTCGGGCAGCCAGGCAAAGTCTCGAGCGGGCCCAATCAGTGCAAGCTTGCTCAGCTTCACCGAAGTCGTCCCTGTTTCCTTGTCGATGACCCGGAACTCGGTGGCACCGTCGGGACGCGACACCCATGCACCTAACTGCCTGCCGTCCGCAGTGAATCGCAGCACCGCTGGCGCAATGACTGGATCGCCAATCGCCCGAAGGCTGCGAAGCGGGCCGAGTTCGATACGTGAGAGGTGTCCCTCACCTTGCGGCCGCAGCACGCCAAACGTACGACCGTCACTGGCAACGGCCGCGCGAATGACGTTCTGAAGAAGCAGGTGGGCTTCGCCCCCGGCCGCCCCTACAGACCACAATGCGGCGCCTGAGGTGTAGTAGATACGCGTTCCGTCCGGCGACCAGAACGGAAACAGCGCCGCCTCCGGTCCGCTGGTGAGCTGAATCGCAGCACCTCCGGGACTGCCGCTGAAGATCTGCAGCACGCCTGTCGCATCCTCGCCCGACCACGTAATCGAGCGCCCATCCGGAGCGAATGCCGGTGTGACCTGCAGCCCTGACCCGCTGATCCATGGCGTGTAGGAACCGCCGGTGCGCACGTTGTCCGTCCGGCGCGATCCGACCATGTATCCGATTAGCAGACACAGCAGTCCCGCTGCAGCGACCGCCAGCCATCGAGCGACGGGAAGTCTGCGGCCGGGCGCCGGAACCGGCTCTGACTCCGGTACTGCGGCCGGCTGCGTAGCGGCAGGTTGCGTTGTCAGTCTTGCCCGAACGGCCTGCAACTCGCGAACTACGTCGTGCATGGATCCGTAGCGATGATCGGGTTCTTTGTGCAGCAGACGTTTCACCAGCCAGCGAAACGCCATCGACCCCGTCGGCAGCTCCGGAACGTCCTCGGTAAGGATCGCTGACAGGGTGGCCAGTGGCGTGTCCCGCCGCAAAGGAGCCTCGCCAGTTGCCATCTCGTATAGAACGAGTCCGAGTGCGAACTGATCCGCCGGATAGCTGACCCGCGCACCACGCGCCTGCTCGGGACTCATGTAAGCGGTGGTGCCTAGTAATAAACCCGGTGCCGTGTCGTTGCTACCAAGCGTCTTCAGCGTGCTTTGTGCTCCCGACTCAGCTACCTTCGCGATACCGAAGTCAACGATCTTCACCCGTTTGTTGCGGGTGATCATCACGTTCTCCGGCTTCAGGTCACGGTGAACAATGCCTTCGTCGTGTGCGGCCGCCAGGCCTTCGGCAATCTGGAGCCCGTAATCCAGGACGGTGTTCAATGGCAGCGCTCCGTCGCGCGACACCAGCTGGCGGAGGGATTCCCCGTCCACCAGCTCGGTGGCGATGAAGAGGTTATCCCCTTCGCGTCCCGCCTCGTAGACAGTCACCACGTTGGGGTGATTCAGGGCGGCTACGGACTGCGCTTCGACCTCGAAGCGTCGGAGTGTTTCGGGATCGGCTGACCGTGCAGAGATGATCTTGAGCGCTACGTCACGGTTCAGGCGAGCGTCGCGAGCACGGTAGACCTCGCCTGCTGACCCAGCGCCGATCAGCGACAGGACTCGGTAATGACTCAGGGGTGTGTCGGCGGCTACGGGCATCTGCGGCTGAGGAGCAGGGTAGAAGTTACTTGAAGTCACTTCTACCAGTACGCTCAGCCTTTTCTCACTGCACTCGAATTGCCAGTTCCGGTTTGCTTCCAGCCAGGTCTGTATCGCCCGATTCGACGCACGCCGACCGGGCCTGGCGCAGCGATCAGAAGAACAACGGTTATGAGAATCAGTATCGGAGGTACGTAATTTGCTGTTGCCAGAGATACGGAAAGGTATGCGGCGATGCAGGCCGGGCACTTCGGGAGCGCAGTGAGGGCCGCCGCGGGCCCCATACAGGTCCATTGCCGCCCCCCTGTAGCTGTGCCCCCGGACAGCGAATCACGGCTTCACTTGAAGTTCTAGTACCCGTCGCGGAGACCTTCTGCTCGGCTCGTGCCTTAATGCGAACCAGGTGATGAGACGAGAACCGCTCAACGTCCTGATCCAGTCGTACACAGGCTTCAGGTCCTCTGGGTTGAGTCGGTACATTCGCATCGGGCCTGGGAATATGTCAA
>DASQEG010000847.1:0-7451 GCA_035633775.1 Bryobacteraceae bacterium | reverse complement strand
AAACGCCCCGACCACCCACGTCAGCGTCTTGCCGTTCTCACCGACAACACGGATCTCGGCTCCCTGCTGGGTCCACGTTCCACGAACGGCTGCAGGCTGCCCCTTACCTTCGGCGGAGACAACCAGCAGTGCCTGACCACCTGACCTGAGATTCAAGGTAGCCGTCCGCTCTGCATCGAGCACGGCCTCGTACACGCCGGCCCCGTCCGTAAACTTTGGCGCAAGAAGAGGTACTCGTGAGGTGGCAGTCGGGCTCAGTAGCGCCAGGTCACCCCGCTTTGCGTCCACGTCGGCAGGCGCATAACGGAGGATCTGTACAAAATCGGCTGCCGCGACGCCAAACGCGGCATGGGATTCCCGCAGGAACACTCCGGTTTGGGGCAATGCAATTTCAACGTAAGGAATGCGAGCCTCCGGATCGCGAAGTGTGATCAGCAGCGCGTACTGGCCGTTGGACAATCGGGCGGTGCTTACAAGCGAGTAGTCCAGCGACTCACCGGTGCTGATCGTATGTGAGTTCCTGGTAAATGCATCGTACCAGCGGAGTCGCTGCAGTGACTCTCCAGGAGCGACGCGCTCGGCATATATCAACGTCTGCGGCAGCCAGCCGTCCCAGGCGGCCGTAGCGCGGTTGCTGATTAGACGATCCTCCCCCCCGATCTTCGCGTAGAGGCGCAAGCCGTCAGCTGCGGGTCGAAGTTCCCACTGCTCCACCCGCTGGCTCTGCCCGCAAAGCGCGCCAACCAGGAGCAGAACACATGCAAACGACAGCTTCATCGTGCACCACCCCTGACGAGCTTCGCAGTCACGATCACTTCGCCCACGTGTCGCTGTGTGTGCTCGGCGATGTGCACCAGCAGCACACCCAGCGGCACTGGCACCCGCTTGCGGCCAATCTCTCGTATCTGGGTCAGGGTTGACACGTCCACGCGTTGGAGTGTGCGGCCAGCGCTCTCGAACACTGACCGCATGACGTCAATCAGCTCGGTGCGCGTCGCGCCCGGCGCGCCTTCGTTTTTTAACGCTGTCAGTTGCTGGTCATCGAGCTGCTCACCCCGCGCATATGTCATCAGGCGGTCGACGCTCCCAGCGATATGACGCAGGTGAAATCCGATAGATCCCACCTCGCCCGGCGCCGTCCAGACCTGCTCGGTACTCAGGCCGTCTGTCCATTTCTGAATGTCCAACAGCGCGTGATCGAAGCAGTAGAGCAGGGCAGCGGGTACGGGCTGGAGATCTGCACGGCTCCCGCTCAGCCATGGTTCGGTGCTCATACGTTGATTGTGATCTCTCCTGCGTGCGACTTCAATAACTGACAACCGGTTGCCGGAAGCTCAGCACTGGACGTGCTCCGAACAGGCGCCCGACTCTGGACAAATATTAATGTCCGTCCCGGGTACGCAATCCAGAGGAACACCTACTCCATCGGTTATAGTGCGACGCTTGCTGCAACATCAGAACATTCCTCCCCTATGATGCGATCGATTGTTCGGGTACACTCGCATGGAGGTACTTGTTGTGAAACGAACTTTTTTCCTCTTACTAACCCTTGCAGCAACAGCACTCGCTGACGCCATACGGCTTGGCGAACCCGTCAGCGATGTAGGCGCCAGCAAATCAGCCGTTGCACGCCACACCGCTTCCTCCGGTGCCGCGGCGATCCCGTCAAGCTGGTACGACACTAGCAACAGAGAGACAGTGGCTCGCGCATGGAGAGAAGATTATGCCGGAACGATCAACGTCCCCACCGGGTTCACCGGGAACGTTGACGCAGGAATCCCGGGGGATACAAGCGCACAATATAAAGCCGCAGTGCAGCAGCGCATCAACTGGTTTCGTGCTATGGCAGGCGTTCCTGCAGTGATCACGTTCCGCGCCGATTTCAACACTCAGGCCCAGCAGGGTGCATTGATGATTGCGGCGAACAGCGCACTTTCGCACAACCCGCCTTCAAACTGGAAGTGGTACACCCAGACTGGGGCGACAGCGCTAGCAACGTCCAATATCTGCGCAGGACTGCTGGACGATGCCGGTTGTGTTGAAGCCTACATGGAAGACTTTGGCAGCTCCAACCCAGGCGTGGGTCACCGCCGATGGATCCTGTTTCCGAACATGCAGACGATGGGCACAGGCGATGTCCAAACGGCGACCAACATCTGGAATGTAACCAAAGTCCTGAATACAGACCGTGCAGCTACACGTCCGGCTACCCGCCATGAGTTCGTTGCGTGGCCGCCGCCCGGCTACGTTCCTTACCAGACGCTGTTCCCGCGCTGGTCGTTCTCATTTCCTGGAGCGGACTTCTCAACCGCGCAAGTCACGCTCACCAGAGACGGCACGCCGTTGCCGGTTACGCAGGCTCCGACCGTCCCAAATTTTGGAGAGAACACCCTGGTCTGGGTGCCGCAGGGTCAGAACCCGTCCACATCGCGCGTGCGGACGAATCCCGGAGCGGACGACGTCTATGACGTCACCATCACAGGAGTGAAAGTTGGGGGCGTCACACGGACCTTCAACTACCAGGTGATTGTTTTTGATCCGACTGTGTTCACCCTGACTCCGCCGACCGTTCCTACAGTCCCGGCAGGCGGCGGAAGTGGAAGCCTCAGCGTCGGTTCGACGCCGGTCAGTACGGAGTGGGTGCCGGTTACTAACGTTCCGTGGATTCAGGTCGGCAAAAACGGCAACATTCTGAATTATGTGGTTGGCGCGAATCCCGGAGCCGCTCGAGCGGGCATAATCACGGTCGGCAATGCCAGTGTCACGATCACACAGGCAGCGGCTACGACGGGTGGAGGCGGCTGCACCTTCACGCTGGCTCAGAACACTGTCAACGTGCCGGCCGGCCTTACCTCCGGTACGGTGAACCTTACTGCCAGTGCTCCAACCTGCACCTGGACGGGGACAAGCACACAGCAAAGGTGGGCCCAGGCGTTCCCCAATGGCACCGGCAGTGCTGCCGTCGTCTACACCATCTTCCCGAACTTCTCGACGAACCCGCGCACGGCACAGCTGACGATCGGGGGGCAGCCACTTGTGGTCAACCAGGCAGGTGCGACTGGAACGACAATGGAGCGCTTCGTCACGCTGCTGTACTTCAATCTGCTGAACCGCATGCCCACAGCCGACGAGGTAGCTTTCAACGTCGGAGCCGGCGTTTCAAGAGAGGTTCTTGCGTATCGATTCCTTACATCGCCGGAATTCAACCTTGGTGGGCGATTCGTAGCAGGCCTCTACCTCGGCATCCTGAATCGCGACCCCGAGTACACCGGGTGGCAGTACCAGCGCAACGCGTTGAGCTCGTGGTCGATCAGTCATGACGCCATGACCATTGCGTTCCTCGAGTCAGCAGAGTTCAAGCTCAACCATCCTTCACTTACGAACGAGCAGTTCGTCGTTCTGCTCTATGGCCAGATCCTTGGCCGTACGCCGAACGGAAACGAGATTGCGTTCAACGTCGGCCATCTGCAAAACGGTATGCCGCGCTATGTGATGGCCCGCAACTTCCTCCGTTCACCCGAATTCGAGCAGGGCAAGTATTCGCGCCTTCTCGCCTTCCTTCTGCATGCTACGTTCCTCAATCGCGATCCGAGCCCAACCGAATTCAATCACCGGCGGCAGCAGATCGAAAACAACGCGCGCCTTGAGGATCTCGTGGCGCAGTTTGTCAACTCGACAGAGTTCAACGCGCAATTTCAGTAGCAGTGACACACGTTCGCGGTCCCATGCGTCCCACGACGGGCACGCATGGGACTTAGCGGATTTGACATTCTATCCATCATCTCCATAACGACACTCACCTTTCTATTGTTCCTGGCGCTTTTCGAGCCGTCGCTCCGGTATAAAGTTTCCAAGCCGGTATCTGCACCTATCGATTCAGAAATGTTTCTTAATGTCCTGGCAGCACTGGCTGACGCTTCCATCCATCGCAGGACACGGATTGAGGTTCTCCGCAATGGCGATGTCTTCTACGACGCCGTTGCCGAGTGCATGGCAACAGCAAAGAAAAGCATCAACATGGAGGCGTATGTTTTCGAGAAAGGCGAGGTCACCAGCAAGCTGCTCAGAGTCATGACCGAGCGCGCCAAAATGGGCGTCAAGGTGAACCTGGTTATCGATGCGATCGGGAGCTTCGCCACCTGGTCCAGCTACTTCCGGGAACTCACCGATGCTGGCGGGCAGGTCTACTTCTATCACGGCTTCCGCTGGCATCAGATCCCGCGCATCAACAGCCGCACGCACCGCGAAATTGTTGTCGTGGACTGTCAGACCGGATTCGTCGGCGGTCCAGGTTTTGCGGATCAGTGGCTGAAGCCGATGAAGAAGAAGCCGCAGTGGCGTGACACCATGTTCAGGCTCGAAGGCGATGCGGTCGCTGCTCTGCAATCGACATTCATTGAAAACTTCCTTGAAGCGAGCGGAGAGCTGCTTTGTGGTGACGAGTACTTCTGCTTTGATGGAGTGGACGCCGATGCGGCCGTGCTCGTTGTCGATTCCAGCGTCTCCAGCGGTCAGTCGACTCGCGCAAGGATGCTATTCCAGACGCTGATGAGCGCGGCTCACGAATGTATTGAGATTACGACCCCATACTTCCTTCCGGATCGGGGGGTGCGCAAGGAACTCGTTCGGGCCATCCGCGAGCGTCACGTTCAGGTGAACATCATCTGTCCCGGCGAACACAATGATCACCTGATTACCAGGCATACCTCGCGGCGGCTCTATGGACAGTTGCTGCGCGCCGGTGCGCGAATCTTTGAGTATCAGCCAAGCATGATTCACGTGAAGTCACTGATCGTCGACCGCAAATGGGCGGTGTTCGGCTCGACCAACTTCGACCATCGGTCGTTCAGCATCAACGACGAACTGAATGTTGCGACCACGGACCCGCGCGTCATCGGGACCCTGCGGGAGCACTTTGCCATGGACATGTCAAAGTCGACGGAAGTGACCTGGTCCAAGTGGCGAAAGCGTTCACTCTTCGAGCGAGTCTATGCTGCAGGGGGCAGCCTGCTGGAACGGCAACAGTAGCAACATGCAGCACATCCGCGTCGCGACCTATAACGTGCACAAGTGCGAGGGTCTGGATCGTAGGGTTTCACCCCTGCGAATCGCGACCGTTATTCGCGAGTTCAAGCCCGATGTCATAGGGCTGCAGGAGGTGCTCGGAGACCAGGCAGAGTGGCTAGCGCGGCATCTGGAGTATCACTTCGCACTCGGGGAAGTGCGCCGGCACAACACCCAGCCCTACGGCAACGCGATCCTCAGTCGTTTTCCTTTGTCCGGAGTGTGTACGTATGACCTCACTGCGCCCGGCCGCGAACGACGCGGCTGTGTTCGCACGGCGTTGAGTCTGCCTGACGGCCAGGTCCTGCATCTCTTCAACCTGCATTTGGGAACAGCGTTCCTCGAGCGGCGCTACCAGGCTCGTCGCATTGTGGAAGCGGAGATTATCGCGAGCAAGGACTTGCCCGGACCTCGTATTGTGCTGGGGGACTTTAACGAGTGGACAAGAGGGCTTGTGTCCACAATGCTGTCGGCGGAACTTAAGGGTGCAGACATCAGACTGCACCTGAAACAACCCCGAACCTACCCGGGCTTATTCCCGTTGCTGCACCTCGACCACATCTACTATGACGAGGATCTTGTTGTGGAACGCGTCATTCTGCATCGGACGCCGCGGTCACTGCTGGCCTCGGACCACGTTCCGCTGATCGCCGACTTCCGGGTACTTCCGCCTACCGGCCGCCGCTCTCGTACTGTCGCCGCCGATTCTCGCGCTCTTTCAGAAAAGCCTCATAGCGACCCTGCTGATGAGGTTCCAGCATCGCCTTGATGTCACGAACCTGTTCGCCGTGAATTGAGCGAATCTCGTCCTTGTGCTTGTCATTGAACTCGCGGAAACGCGTCCGAGTCTGTTCCAGAATGCCGTCCAGCTTCGTCGTTTGACTGTCGTTCAGCTCCAGGCGTGTTTTCAGTTCGTTGAGGTATCTCTGACGGTGCTCGGCGGGTGAGCGCCGGGGCGGTGCGCCGCCGGAGTAGACGGAACTAACGGTGTACAGGCGGTACCCGAGCGCACCTACTAATCCACCGCTCAGGAAGACAGCGAGCATGGACAACGTAATCGTGAGTTGAGGACGCTTCATTGCTCCAGACCAGAATCCGCAGCGTCATCGGCCAGAGCCTCGACGTAAGTCTCGGCGCTAAGGCTGCCCTGCTGTGCGGGCGACCACAAGGCGACTGACATGAGAAGGCAGAGAGCCGCCGCCGCCGTAACAAATCCGCTGGCAAGCCGTCGAAAACGATACGTCACCTTCTGACGGGCATCGATCCGCGCCCACATTCCAGGCATGAAGTCGCGGCTGGGCTCGGGCACGGCAGTACCCGTTCGGTATGCACAGAAGAGCTCGTTAAGGTCTGCCGGCCAGCGATCGTCTTCCATGTTATGCTCCTTCGTCTCACTCATACTACACCTTGCCTTCCGCTCGCTCCCCCTTGGTTGCGGCTCCGCTCCGTGACGCCTCAAACGCCTTAAGTACCCGCTGCCGTGCCCGGAACAGCCGGACCTTCAGAGCGTTTTCCTTCACGTTGTAGATAACCTCCAGCTCCTTGAGCGAGAGCCCCTCTACTTCCTTCAGCATGAGCAGCATCCGATCCTGCTCCGACACGCCGGCAAGCAGGGATTCAACTGTTTCATTGACCCGCTTGCGGTGCTGGTCTTCTTTCTCGGCCACCCTGCCTGCTGCCGCATCGGCCATCACCACCTGCTGTTCGGAGAGATCCGACAGCCGTGCTTCGTGCCGTCGCCGCTGCCGTCGCAGATAGTCATAGGAGGCATTCACCGTCAGCCTGTACAGCCAAGGCTCAAACACCTCCGCCGTCCTTAACTGGTCCAGAGAATAATACAGCCGGACAAACACGTCCTGCGCTACGTCCTCTACATCCTCCGGACGCCCTATGAGTCGCGCTATTGTGCCAAAGATCCGCTTTCGATAAGCCGAAACAATCCCATTGAAAGCAGCACTGTCGCCGCTTCTGGCTTTCTCGATAAGTTCGAAATCCACCAGCATCTGGGCATCACGGCATTGCTTCCCCGAAGAATGGAAGGCGCTGCCTGTTGTAACCAGGTTACCAGCCGCGAACTCCTGAGCGCTTGAACATGACAGTAACAACGCGGAAAGGGTGGTCCGGTCCGGCGCGCTGATTGAGCACCGCGTCACAACAGTGGAAGGAAGTTTGCTGAAGTGCTCCTGGAGGGCCGATGAAATCTGCCAAATTCGTGATCCCGGCTATGGTCATTGCAGCCGGAATGCTCATCTCTACATCCATCTCCTACGCTAAACCCGAAGATACAAAGAAAACGAGAAAGCCCTGCAGTTTCTGTCACGTGACAGCAAGGGGCGGCAAGGATCTGACGACGGCAGGCAACTACTACAAGGAGAAAGGCTCTCTCT
>DASQEG010000846.1:0-3002 GCA_035633775.1 Bryobacteraceae bacterium | reverse complement strand
ACCTATGGACTCATGAAAGCCGCTGCCACGACTCACTGGGTCGTGCGCGCATCGACCTTTCCTGCGGTTGCCGCATGGGAGTCGCGGCAGCAGCATCGCTCAACAGCCACGCCGCCCCATGCCAGTCCGGGACAGGCGCCGGCTGACACCGTTCTATTTGGAGGCCGCCGTGATGTGCTTATGAGCCACGCTGCGGCTCAACGACACGGCGGACACGTCCCTGCAGAGCGAAAGGCTTGAAGCCATCCGGGGTCTCGTAATACCAGAGCTGTCCCGACTTGCGGGCCTGATGGAGGATCCCCATGTACAGGACCTGACACGGAACTTCCTGATGGAGGTCGGCTGGGACGCTCCCGGACAGGACATTCACCGCCACCGGCTGACGAGGAAGCTTCTTATCGCCGGCCTGCAAACGGATTCCTTTCCGTTCTCAAACCATGCGTATTGAAGCTCTCACGGGTCCTGCGCAGATCCTGTACCCACGAGGAGAACATGTAGATTTCACGAGCGACCAACAGGAGAACGAAGAGTGTGAAAAGGTAAAAGAAAATCACGAAGTACTAACCTTGTCAGCGGTGACCAATTAGCATCAGAATAGCCGCCGGACGGCACACACGAAACTGGGAACGTTCCTGGCGGAATTTTCTTAGTCGTCATTGCGACGTCGGCTTGCAACCGACATATGTCAACGGGCATATAATGCTGACGTGCTCCAGTCATTAACCACCCGCCGCAAGTTCCTGGCGGCCGCCGCGGCACCGATGATCGTGCCGAGCCATGTACTCGGGCAGCGAAGTGGATCAGTTCCTCCGAGCGACAAGATCGTCACGGCCGGCATAGGTATTGGTGCCCGCGGATCGTCCGACCTTCGCGCACTGCTCAGCTTCGGGCAGACGCGTTTCGTAGCCATCTGCGACGTGCGTGCGCAGCGGCGCGAAGAAGTAAAGACGACGGTCGATCAGAAGTACGGCAATCGCGACTGCCGCATGTACGACGATCAGTTCGAACTGCTCGCACGTGAAGACATCGATGCCGTCCTGATCGCAACGGGCGACCGGTGGCATGCGCCGCTGTCCATCATTGCCGCAGAGCACGGCAAGGACGTGTATTGCGAGAAGCCCTGCTCGATGTCCATGCACGAAAGTTGGGCATTGGCCGATGCGTTCCGGCGGTATGGCCGCGTTTATCAG
Organism: Bryobacteraceae bacterium; assembly: GCA_035633775.1. Lineage (GTDB taxonomy): Bacteria > Acidobacteriota > Terriglobia > Bryobacterales > Bryobacteraceae > JAWXCM01. Next base: position 1,812 of record DASQEG010000846.1, on the reverse strand, counting down.
GCGGGCTGTCAGCGGCGTAACGGCGGCAACTTTGAGCTGGTGAAAGAACTGATTGACGCCGGGATGCTCGGCAAACTGACTACGGTATATGCCAACGTCGGTCCAAGCGCCAATTGGCCGCCGCTGCCCAGCCGCGACTGGCTCAAGGGCGAGCCGGAGCCAGCGAAGCAGGTGGTCGATTGGGACCGATGGCTCGGCCCCGCTCCGTGGCGTCCCTACCATCCTTCCTATGTCTCAGGCGGCTGGCGCAACTGGTACGACTTCCATGGCGGCGGCATCCTCGAATGGGGCTCCCACACGGTTGACCTTTGCCAGTGGGCCGCCAATAAGGACCACACACAGCCTGTAGAGTATGAACCGGTGGGTGGCAACACCGGCGTCTACTCAGTGAATTGCCGTTATGCCGATGGCCTGCAACTGGTGATGCGCGATGACGGCTGGGAAGGCAGCAACAAGACCGGGTCATGCTCGTTTCGCGTGGAAGGCGATCAGGGATGGCTGGAGACAGGTGATGCCAGCATCATTCTCGGTTCCGATAACCTGAAGCCGTTCCTGCGCAAGACGACGTCGGCCAACCTTGCTCTGGCGTTCCACATGGAGGACTGGCTGAACTGCATTAAGGCACGGACGCAGCCGAAGGCGAACGCCGATAACGCCGGCAACTCGCATATCACCTGCCATGCCGCCTTCATTGCGTTCCAGCGCGGAAAGAAGCTGACGTGGGATCCGGCAAAGCGCGAGTTCATCGGCGACGACGAAGCGAACCGCATGAGGAGCCGGGCTCTTCGCGAGCCGTGGCGCGTCTGAGCCGAAAAGGAATCTTACGATGCAGAACAACCCCACTCCCGCAGCGAAGCCGAAACCGTCACGGCCGCTCCCGCCTCCGGAGTTCCAGTCAGAGCAGATCGACAAACTCGATTCGGCAGGGTTGACGAAAATCCTCAGCGACGCCTCCGCCTCCGAGTTTCAAAAGTCCAAGGCGTGTCAGTTGCTCGCCTCACGCGGTGAAGTTGCAGCGGTGCCGGCCATCGCCGCTCTTCTGCCCGATCCGAAGCTCTCGCATTACGCGCGTTATGCTCTGGAACCAATGCCGGGTCCCGCTGCCGATGACGCGTTGCGAGCCGCGCTGCCCAGGCTTAAAGGCAACCTGCTGATCGGTGTCATCAACTCCATCGGCTTCCGCCGCGATCAGAAGGCAATTATGCCGTTGTCGCGTTTCGTGTATGGCGCGGACGTTCCGACAGCCGATGCTGCCGCCGCAGCGCTCGGCCATATTGGAAGCGCTGACGCATCGAAGGCACTGCAGGCCGCACTGAATAAGACAAAGGACCCGGTGCGCACTTACGTTGCCCGTGGTGCACTCGTCTGTGCGGAGAACCTGCTTTCGGGCGGCTCGCGCGATGAAGCACTGGGGCTCTATCAGGTGCTGGCTGGGGCGACAATGCCGAAGCCCGTGCGGCTGGGTGCGATGCACGCCATCATCGGTGCTGAGACCTCAACTTCTAGGCCGCGGCCCGTCCCGCCCCCGGCACCCGGTGCGTAATGCGTACGATCCTGCTGCCCGCTTTGGCACTGGCGCTGTCGGCTGCGGAGTGGAAGCCGCTGTTCGACGGAAAGACGCTTGACGGCTGGAAGGATGCAGCGTTTCGTAATCCTGGTAAGGTTCGCGCCGAGAAAGGCGCTATTGTGCTTGCACCGGGAAACCCGCTCACCGGCATCAACTACACGCGCGAGATCCCGAAGGTCGACTACGAAGTTCGATACGAAGCACAGAAGCATGCTGGCGGAGACTTCTTCGCCAGCCTCACTTTC
>DASQEG010000845.1:0-3211 GCA_035633775.1 Bryobacteraceae bacterium | reverse complement strand
TAGTGACACCAATGGTGCTGCGATCGCGAACGCAAACATTCGCATTCGTAATGAGGCAACCGGGGACACGCGTGGCGTGTTTCCGGACCCGAGGGTCAGTACATTTTCTCGCAGCTGCCTCCTGGCAACTATGAGGTGACCGGTGAGGCGCCCGGCTTTCGCAGGACCGTGCAGCGCAATACCGAGCTTCGCGTTAACCAGACTCTGGAGATGAATTTGGCTCTGCAGTTGGGAGAAGTGAGTCAGACGGTTGAAGTTCAGGCGACTGTGTCCATGCTGGACACGCAGTCGGCGAACCGTGCCATCACACTCGATTCGCAAGCCGTGCTCGATCTGCCGGTGAATGCGCGCAACCCGTTCGCACTGGTGCACGTGAATGCCGGTGTTATCGCTGTGCGCACGGGCATCTCACAGGCGACGCAGGACCAGAACCATAATCGCTTTTCGATGAACGGTGGACGTGGTCAGGCTGGATTGACGTTGATCGATGGTGTACCGGCGGCTGCCGTCGACTGGGGCGGACTCATAGCGTCTCCGAGCGTCGATTCAGTTCAGGAAGTGAATATTGCGCGAAACCAGTTCGACGCGCAGTTCGGAAAATCCGATGGCGGCGTGATCAACATGATCACGCGCGGAGGCTCGAACGATTTCCACGGTTCGCTGTTTGAGTTTCTGCGCAACAACGTGCTCGACGCCAACAGCTGGGCCAACAACCGTGCAGGGCGGCAGCGCGTCAGCTTCCAGCGCAATCAGTTCGGTGGCTCCATCGGCGGCCCCATAGTACGCTCGAAGCGCCTCTTCTTCTTCACGACGTATGAGGGCCTTCGTCAGGGCAGCCCCGGCACGAACGTGTCTTCGGTTCCCACCGCACTGCAGCGGCAGGGCGACTTCTCGCAAACCCGCAATGCCGACGGGAGTCTTGCAGTAATCTACAATCCGTTCACGACGCGGCAGAACCCCAACGGCCCCGGATTGATCCGCGATCCGTTTCCAGACAACAGGATTCCTGCCAACCTGATCAACCCGGTAGCAGCACGCGTCGTTGCGCAGTTTCCACAGCCGAACACTCAGGGAGACGCGTTCACGAACACGCGCAACTTCTTCGCCGCGGGCAAGACGATCACCACGAACGACCGATTCGACGCGCGTATCGACTGGGCTCGAAGCGAACAGTGGACGCTCTTCGGCCGCATCACCAAGGCATGGCAGGAGAACGTCGCCCCCCAGTACTATGGTGGCGGTGCGGATACAAACTTCAGCGACGTTAATCCACGCCACCAGGTAGTGATCGGATCCACGCACACTCCTTCCCCGACATGGGTGTTCAACATCCTCGTTGGATCAGGACGCTGGCGTGAGAATCAGAACTCTCCATCTATAGGCATGAACGCCACCGTCCTCGGTTTTTCACCGTCGCTGGTGTCGCAGTTTCAGACTGAAACCCTGCCCGAGTTCACGTTTCAGAACTACTCCACGTTGAACAACCGGCGCTTCCTGAATGCCGCGCGCGAAACGCATAATCTGCAGGTCAATGTCACAAACGAGCGTGGCGCCCACAGCCTGAAGTTCGGCTGGATCACCGAGCTGGCAAGGCTGAATAACACGGATTTCAACACGCCGACATTCGCGTTCAATCGCGGGCTGACCTCAGGGCCTGTGCCGGCGCAGACGTCCAACGTTTCAGGTGACGCAATCGCGTCCCTACTGTTGGGCACCGGCTCTGGCGGCAGCGCTCCCGTTGCTGCGGCAACGGCAACTACGGCGATGTACCACGGCGCGTACTTTCAGGATTCGTGGCGTGCTACTCGCAGGCTCACGTTGCACCTCGGCATTCGCTGGGAAGTCCAGCCCGGCCGCACGGAACGGTTCAATCGGTTCAACTGGTTTGACTTCGACGTGGAGAACCCACTGGCACGGGAGACCGGACTACCGCTGCGCGGCGGGCTGCGGTTTGCAGATGAGGAGAACCCAGCCGTCTGGGAGACCGAGTGGTGGAACTTCGCTCCGCGGTTTGGTATGGCTTACAAGCTGACAGACAAGCTGGTTTTCCGGGGTGGCTACGGGATCTTCTACCCGCAGACGGGCGGAGGCGGGCGGGACGGCTACTCGACGTCGACATCCTGGGTTTCAACAGTAGGCGGGGATGGCATCAACCCGAATCCATCGGCGTTGTTGAACAATCCCTTTCCGCAAGGCCTCAATCAGCCCATCGCGGATACCCGCGGGTTGCTGACGCAGGTCGGTGAATCAGTGAACGCCTTCTCGCGCTATCACCCGCTGGGTTACGTCCAGAGCTATAGTGCCGACTTCCAGTACGAGTTGAAGAGTGGCATGGTCCTGGAACTCGGCTATACCGGCACCCAGGGCCGCAAGTTGTTGTTCGGCACCGGGCAGCAGGCAAATCAGCTTCACCCGGATTATCTCCAACTGGGTTCCGCGCTTGACGAGCAGGTGCCCAACCCTTTCTTCGGCATCATCCAGACGGGAGTCCTGGCCGGCCGCACGGTTCCGCGGCATCGCCTGCTCCGACCGTATCCGCAGTTTCTGTCTGTGAACCTGTCAGGCGATACGCCGGGCGCCAGCTCCAGCTTCAACGCACTCGTCACGCGCTTTCACTGGCGTATGGGCGCGAACCTGAACCTGCTGACAACTTACCAGTGGTCCAAGGCGATTGACAATGCGAGTGAATGGCAGGGCTGGGAAGTGTCGGACACGCTGCGAGACTACTACAACCTCGAGGTGGATCGATCCATCAGTGCTCACGATCTGCCACACAGCTTCGTGAATACACTAGTGTATGAACTGCCAATCGGGAAAGGCCGCAAGTTTGGCAGCGATCTGCACCCGATAGCGAATGCAGTTGTCGGCGGATGGCAGATCTCGAGCATTGTGCGCCTCTCAAGTGGTCTGCCCCTGCAGTTCACCGCGCCGAATACGCTCGGAGCGTATGGATTCCAGGTTCAGCGTCCGAACGTGGTCACATCGTTCGAAGACGTCGCCGTGGATAATCCCACCCCGGAGCGCTGGTTCAACACAGAGGCGTTCAGGCAGCCTGGCCAATACGAGATGGGTAACGCACCACGCTTAATGCCGACTGTGAGGTTCGGGCCCACAAGGCACGCCGACATCGCAATTCTAAAGAACTTCCGTCCAACGGAGGCGATGAAGGTACAGTTCCGGGGCGAGATGTTTAACGTGACCAACACGCCGC
>DASQEG010000844.1:0-7539 GCA_035633775.1 Bryobacteraceae bacterium | reverse complement strand
CGGATCGAGCACGGCCTGTCAGCTTCCTTGAGGTAGATCGGACGTCTCTTTCCCTGCCGTTAATCTTCTATACCCAACAAAGACGCTTTTCGGAGCTTGGGGACATTGATAGGGGCCGCGAGACCGCCGTGCTGACGGCTCAGATGCGGACGCTGCATCAGGTTTTTGGGATGAGCCATCCCATTGGAAAGCAGCTGTTCGCGACCGAGTCTCCCGAGGCACTCGCCGCAGCAGCCATCAACGGGTCAGCATTAGCGGATCGACAAGTAATTTACTCAATCAGGACACTACGATGCCTTTGTGCGTAGGCTGGACGTAGCGAGAGGACATGCGGACCGACGCTGGACCGACATGGCAAGTTGGGGCTGCGGAATTGTGACCGGTTCGGAATGTAGAAAGTTGATGCAAAAATATCGTGATCCTCCCAAGTACGCGCGACACACATAAAGCCGCAAAGATTGCGAACGGGAAGCAAAAAGGAGTCCAGCGCAGCATTGTTGTGCTGCCCGGTTAGCTTCGTCGGCGGAGATGCGCGTCCCACATCCTGTGCGTGCTTTTGCACATCATCGCTCTCAACAGCGTCGAGCAAGTTTATTCCTTGACACAGAACTGACACTAGCTAGCGGTGGAGTTCCACCAGCCGAGGCGATCCGGACAGCCCAGCGCATCGCTCCTCAACGCCGTTACACTGAATGGCGTTGCTTGCCACCCGTAAACCGGAGCCAGTTTGAGGCCGGACGGCGGCTTCGCTGGCAGGCACTCGGTATCATCGAAGCAGCATGCGTACTGAACTTGTAGCGCCTCGCACTATTTTGTTCCCGGTCGATCTGTCGCCTCATTCGAGAAGTGCCGCAGGTCTGGTAGGGACGCTGGCGGAAACATTTAACTCGCGGATTGTCGTCCTACATATTCTGGGAGCCATCACTCATCCATTCGATATGCTCGCCCAGGGCATGATCGAGACGCGTTCGCGTGCGGAACTCGCGCGCGAGAAGGTTGCGGACTGCATTCAGGAAGTGCTGCCAAAAAGTCGATGCGAAATTCGTGTCGAGGAAGGGGAGCCTGCAGCCGTTATTGTTCGCACCGCCGCAGATTCCGATGCAGATCTGATCTGTATGCCAGCCCGAGGTCACGGCCCTTTCCGCAAATTCCTGCTGGGATCCACGGTAGCAAAGGTGTTGAATGACGCCGCGGTGCCTCTCCTCACCGGAGTACACCTCGACCAGCCCGATGGAGTTCGCACGCTTGACATCCGAAAGGTTGTTTGTGCGTACAGTCCCCATGCTCGGGGTGAGGTCGCCCTCCGCGCGGCACTTCTCGTCAGTGATGTCTTCGGCGCGAAGCTCACCGTAGCGCACGCTCTGGAAACGCATAGCCGGGAGGAGATCGAAAGCCTGGTAAAGGGAACAGCAGGTGAACGAGCCGAGGTCATCATGAGCACCGGCGACCCTGCGCACGTTGTGAGCAGAATAGCTGAAGGCGCCGATCTGGTGGTTATTGGTCGTACGGCTCCGGGCCCGCTTGGCCGCTTGCGCGCGCAGAGCTATGCCATCGTTCGCGAGTCTCCGTGTCCAGTCTTGAGTGTCTAAGCGGGTAAGCGCCTCGTAAAGTCGGCGTGTCCGAAGTGAATGCCACCTGGCCGCTGTGACCGCCTGCGCCTTACGTGCCCTTCGATTACGGCACGCGAGGTGGATTCGGTATGATGATCGCTCACTCTATCGATGGCGAAACTTCCGTCCTGGGGACACGACGATCTTCCGGTACCACCTGACCCCGCAAAGGGGCGGCTGCGCTCGCTCATTGGCCCCGGCCTCGTCATGGTGGGCGCCAATATCGGTGGAGGCGAGTGGCTTTTCGGGCCGCTTGTCACGGGCCTGTACGGAGGCCAGGTGCTTTGGCTGGCGACACTCGGAATTTTAGTCCAGGTTGCTTACAACCTCTCCGTGATGCGCTACACGCTCTACACAGGGGAGAACATTTTCCTTGGATTTTTTCGCCTCCCACCCGGAGTGCCGTTTTGGCCAATGCTGTTCCTGCTGTTTGAAATCGGAGGCGTGTGGCCGTATCTCTCCGCGAACGCCGCTGTTGCGCTCGCTTCCGCGATTCTGCATCGGTTACCGACAGCCGCAGACGCCAGCTTCGTCAAAGGCCTTAGTTATGCGATCTTCCTTCTGGCCTTCGTTCCTCTGATCTTCGGCGGGAAGGTATACAGTTCGCTCGAGCGCGTCATGTCCGTAAAACTTGTACTCGTACTCGGATATCTCATTTTTGTCTGCGTCGCGTTCGCAAGCTGGGGAACCTGGGTAGAGATCGTTTCGGGATTCTTTAAGTTTGGAACTCTTCCCGAGGGTGAGCTGAACTGGGCGCGTCTGGCAGCTTTTACGGCAATCGCGGGAGCAGGCGGGCTCACCAACAGCACGTTCTCTGGGTACGCTCGGGACAAAGGGTGGGGCATGGGAGCTCAGACCGGCGCTATAGCGAGCGCCATAGGCGGGCGGACCATTAAGCTGTCGCATTCCGGCAAGGTGTTCAGACTTGACGAAGAAGCACTGTCGCGCTGGCGAGCATGGCTGCGGGTGATTCGCCGGGACCAGTTGTTGCTGTGGCTTCCAGGGTGCTGTCTTGGAATGGCCTTACCCGCCATGTTCTCGTATGAGTTTTTGCATGGGAACGTTGCCAATGTAGACGGAAACGCGGTCGCCGCTATGACGGCCGACGCAATTGCCCGCCGGCACGGAGTAATCTTCTGGTTTTTAACTCTGCTGTGCGGGTTCCTGATCATGGCGCCGACTCAGGTATCGCAACTGGACCAGATTGCACGCCGGTGGACTGACGTATTGTGGATCGCATCTCGCAGGCTCCACCGGCTGGAAGCAAACAAATCCAGCCGTGTGTATTACACGCTGCTCGCGATCTATTGCGTCTGGGGGCTCATTGCCCTGCGAGCCGCTCCTAACCCGCTCATTCTCGCGATTGCAACGGGCGTGATGTGGAACTTTGCGTATGCGTTTACGTCGCTGCATCTTCTTTGGGTCATGCTCACGCTGATGCCGCAACCCCTGAGACCCGGGTGGCTTCAGTGCGGAGGGCTGGTCGCCGGGGCTGTGCTGTACGGAGGAATATCGGTCATCGCGCTGGCCCAGCAATGGCCGGCAATTCTCGCGTTCTGGGGCCAGTAGGCTTACGGCGCCGGAAACAGCGTGTCGCGACCCAACAGCCAGTGCGGATCGAATCGACGCTTGACTGCCATCATGCTCTCGATGGACTCAGGCGAGTGCTGGAGTCTGAGCAGATGCGCTTTTCGTTTGCCAAGGCCGTGCTCGGCAGAAACGGTTCCGCACAGGCGCACCGCCTCCCCAGCGAATTCCCGCAGGAGCGCGGTTGCTGTGTCGGAGTCCTGAACGGACGCAGGAAGCATCTGGACGTGAACGTGTGCATCGCCAATATGTCCGTAGATGACGTACTTGCCTTTGAGTTCAGCCTCGAGTCTCTTGCGGTAATACGCAAGCATCTCACGATTACTGGAAATCGGTACAGCATAGTCCGTTCCCATCTTCAGAAAGCCGCGTCCCAGAACGGTCGCATTCACGAGTTCGGGAAGAGAGTGGCGCAGCTTGCGGAAGCGTTCACGATCAGCCTGGCTTACTGCGAACCATGACGCTTCCGACAACGCGAACGCTGCGTCCAGCCGTCGCTCCCAGGCATCCATGTCGGCTTCGCCTTCGGCCTCAATCATCAAGGCGCCCCCGGCTTCCCCAGGAATATCGGGGTACCGGGAGCGGATCAGCTCAAGCGAGTTCTGGTCCAGGTATTCCAGCATTCGCAAGCCCGGAATCGGTCGCCACGCGTCGACGGCGTCGAGCGTGTCTTCATCGGTTCGAAAGAAGATGACGGCAGAGAAGAGTTGTCCGGGAGCGTTCAGCAGTTGCAGTCCCGCCTCCAGGACGATGCCCAGCGTTCCTTCGGAACCGCAGAACAGATCGATGAAGTCCATTCCTGGCGTAAGCCGAAATCCGGCGGTGCACTTGGTGGTTGGTGGCCAGGGGATCTCTGGCACGGAAAAGTCAATCGTATCTCCTCGACGATACTCCACCACAGCGCCGGTCATAAGCGCTACACGCAGTTCAGAGACATATCGGCGTGTACTGCCGTATAGGAAGCTCCGCGAGCCGCTGGCGTTGGTGGCGATCGTTCCCCCTACGGAGGCTGTGCTCTCCGTCGGGTCGGGTGGATAGAACTGGCCTGTGCGGACCGCAGCAGCCTGCAGTTCGGTCAAAGTGATGCCCGCCCCCGCTCGGGCGAGGCCTTTCGCGATTTCCAGGCGTCTGAACTTCTCCAGCGAGATCACCCAGCCGCCACGTGGCACGCCGGCGCCGGTCAGGCCAGACCGTGCGCCCGCGACGGTGAGCTGTACTCGTTCCCGGTTTGCACGATCCAGAACCTGTAATACCTGGTGTTCGTTTTCGGGCAGAAACACAGCTTGTGCCTGACCGGAGAACCCGGAGGCGTCCTGAATGTATGCATCGGGATTCCGCGCAGCTGGAATAAACGATGTCTCCCGCATGTTTGTACTGTAACGTTCGCAGACGGAAGTGGCGCACCAGACTCGCAATCGGCGGCGCCTTCAGCTGATGACTATAAGGCACTCCAAACAAGTCACCTGGATTCGTCGCCAGCGACGGCTTCGCTAACGTACCCTCCCACGGATGTTGTGACGGCGGGGTCTCAATCTCAACGGGTTGTTATGATGGCGGCTTGCGTGTCGAGATGAGTCAATGATCGGCGAAATCGTCGAGGGAAAGTACCGGATCAACCGGCAGCTCGGAGCCGGTGGAATGGGAAACGTCTATCTGGCGACGCACCTGGGAACGACCCGAGTCGTTGCCGTGAAAGTAATTGCTCCGAAGTGGGCTGCAGATCCCGCGTTTGTTGCCCGTTTCCAGCGCGAAGCGCAGGCGTGCGGCCGGCTGCGCCATCCTAACATCGTCAACGTTACGGACTTTGGAATCGCTAAGACGAGCATCGGCGATATGCCGTACCTCGTCATGGAGTATCTCGACGGGCAAACCCTTTCAGCATTCCAGCAGACGAATCCTCGTCCTCCGATGCCGCTCGTCGCGGACCTGCTGGACCAGATTGGGCTTGCACTCGGAGAGGCGCACCGACAGGGAATCGTCCATCGCGACCTGAAGCCGGATAATATCTGGCTCGAGCCGAACGGTCGCGGCGGGTACACGGCAAAGGTGCTCGACTTCGGCGTTGCGAAAGTGAATCTGCTCGGGAACCCGGCGCCAGCCACGCAAGCAAAAGTGAGCATGGCGGCAGCAGCAATCACCCGCGGCAACACGACCCCTTCGGAAGGGGATACGGTGGGGATTGGCATGATCGCCGACCACAGGTCAGACGACATTCCGAACAGAGAAGAACTGAGTGAGACAGTCGCGATGGAGCCCGGACTGCTGCCTGCTTCATCCGTCGCATCCACCAGCGACTCTACCGGGCAAACCATGCCAGGCAGCCTGATCGGCACCCCGGCCTATATGTCTCCGGAGCAGGCGCTGGGAAAAGAAACTGACTTTCGGTCCGACATCTACAGCCTCGCTGTTGTGGCGTACGTGCTCGTCTGTGGAGAACTGCCGTTTGCCGCAAAGAGTGGCGCTCTTCGCGCGTTTAAGGCCAGCGCCCATCCACCTGCGCCCGCAACAGCCCGGAAAGTTCCTGGCGATGTGTGGGACGCCGTGTTAGCTGGACTGGCACGCAATCCGGCGGACCGGCCGTTTTCTGCAACAGCCTTTGCCCGACGTTTCCGAAACGCGGTTGACGCCGAGTTTCTCGCGATGCGCCGCTCCCGGGCGTTTCTGCTGCAACATCTCCCCGCTTACGCGCTCGTGGTGAGCCTTTTATATGGGACTCTGCTGACGCTGCTATCGCTCCTGACCTCCGTCGGCGAGCACCTGATGTCACTTTCCGCTCTTCGAGTCGTGTTCGTCCAGATCGTCGCAGCGGTTCTGTTGGTCTTTTTCGATAACGCAATGCGAGCAGCAGCGGCACTGGTCGCGCTGAACGAGCAATCCGGAGTCAGGAGGTTCCTTTCATTCCGTGTGTTGTGGCAATTGAGGTCGCAAATTCCCACTCTGGTACGCACGCAGGCCGTGGCGATGTTGTCCTTCGGACGTGGCTGGCTGACGAGTGATTGTCTCTGGCCGGTCGTCTGTATGGTTGAAAAGATGTCCGGCAAGGCGGCTGTTCTACGTTCACGCGAACTCATGACGGGACTGCGCTCGGCAGGACGCGCACTTGCAATTCGCCATGTGGCGCTCGCGGCGTTCTTGATTGCGGACCTCCTTAAGAGTCTTGGACTGCTTTGGCGAACCGGACGTGGCGCGCAGACCGATGTCTTCATTGCCGCAGTCTGGTTCCCTGTGTTTGCTGTATTCGCTGCTGCCCCACTATTTCTGTATGACCGCACGGCCGCGCGGGAGGCCGGTCCTTTGCTGCAACTCGACCGCACGCCGGAGATGCGAATCACAGGGCGTCCGCTTTCCCTGAGCTCCACGGCCTGGCTGCTCGTCGGTGTCATCTACCTGCTGTATCAGCCGATTAGCACGTGGTTGTTCGGTGGCAGTTGAAGTTCACAGAAGAGGCAGCACGCCGGCCCGTTTCATCCGCGTTCCTACATATCTCTCGGGATCTCCCGTGCTGTTAATGTGCGGCGTGTGAACTGCGCCTGACCGCCGTCCTTCGAGACGAGCAGGCTAGTACGTGGACCAGACGCCCGGTGTCAACAGTTCCAACAGGTGGCCATCCGGATCACGGAAGTAGATGCTGTGGCCGCCTCTCGGCCATGACACACGGCTGAGGATGTCAATACCATGAGCGAGGAGATGCGACTCCCAAGCCGGAAGCTCTGCAACGTCCACGGAGAACGCGGCGTGGATCTGGCCCGCGCCGTCGTGGGGTGGAATCGTGCCTCCGGGAATGCTAATAGGTTCGCGGGACGCGCCCCGAGCAAAGAGCAGCAGTATGTGTTTACCGGCAACATCAAGAGCGCAGAAACGGCTATCCGCGACCAGAATCCCGAGTCCGAGCACATCCCGATAGAACGGGACAGCCCGCTCAAGGTCGCCAACATACAGGGCTGTCTCCTTAAGGTCGCTAAGTGTTGGCATCGCGTCGTTCCCGGATAATAACGCGAATCAGACCCCGCTACCCTGCCGGAGGCGATTACCGAACTTTCCAGTTGCCGCTGGCGGGTCCACTTGTGCCTGCGTCACCAGCGGCACATGCACGCGGCGAGCATCAGGGCCGTAGGTTGGTCATAGGGTGAACTCCCTGCTGCCGCGCTCTATGCCACGTCTGGCGACGCACACTGCTGTGACCTGGGCAGCACGGGTCTTGTGGCATTATCGGAGCATGTCCACGCGGTATGCATTCCCGACAAGGCGGCCGCTTCTGACGGCTATCGTGTATCTCGGTATGAGCGCGCTGGTGCTTCACGCCCAGAGTGCTTCCGCAAAGCGCGCAGCCGTACAGACGGAG
>DASQEG010000843.1:0-2737 GCA_035633775.1 Bryobacteraceae bacterium | reverse complement strand
GTCATCTGCAGCGACGCGAAGCTCACGTTGACTCGGTCGAGATATGCAATGAAGTAGAGAAGGAAGAGAAACGGCATGAGCCGCAGCGTGACTTTCCGCACCGTGCTCTGGGCCAGAACGTCCGCTGCCGCATGCATCGGAGCATTATTCCACAGCGTGTGTGCAGCATTGACAGCGCTTCGAAGGTGCTGTTATTCTGCAGCGCATTGGAGGGAGTCTGAATGGTACGTTTCGCTCGCCTTGCGAGCTTTGCCGTCGCATTGGCCACCGGCATCCTGCCGGCTCAAACGATCACCGGCACCATCACCGGAACGGTCACGGACCAGTCCGGAGCGGTGGTTCCAAACGTCCGTGTTGCCGCTACGAACACCGGCACCGGTGTCGTCACGAATGCAACTACAAACGATGCAGGTATCTACAGCATCCTGTTTCTTCCTGCAGCCGAGTACACATTAAGCGCCGAGGCGCAGGGATTCAAACGGGGCACAGTGGATGCGTTCCGACTCGAGGTCGCACAGACCGCTCGGGTAGACATTCAGATGCAGGTCGGCGCCACCACGGAGACCGTGGAAGTCACAGCCGCAGCACCCGTGCTGCAGACCGAGACGGCCACAACCGGGGACACCATCACCGCCTCACAAGCTACCGCGATTCCGCTGCGCGGGCGCAACTTCATGGCGCTCACTCTGCTGGTCCCGGGCTCGATCACTCCCAACCCTGGCTCGTTTGACGGTCCAGGCAGGTCGTTTGGCGGCGGTCGCCCGTATGTGAATGGGAACCGCGAACAAACGAACAACTTCCTGCTCGACGGCGCAGATATCAACGAGTCGATTGACAATCTGGTTGGCTACAACCCCAACGTCGACGCTCTCGACGAAGTCAGAGTGATGACCGGCAACGCTGGCGCGGATTTTGGGAACGCGAGCGGTGCGGTCGTCAACATGACACTGAAGAGCGGAACAAACGAACTGCACGGCAACTTGTTTGAGTTCCTCCAGAACGACAACCTCAATGCGAACGGCTTCTTCGCCAATCGCAACCGCACGGCGCGTCGCGAATTTCGCCGGAACATCTTCGGCGGCACCCTCGGCGGACCGATTCTCAAAAACCGTGCGTTCTTCTTCATCGACTATCAGGGGACACGCCAGCGTTCCAGCGGGCCAGCTTCGGCCAGCGTGGCGCCGACAGAGTGGAGGACGGGAAATCTCTCGAGCCTCGGGCGCAATAACATAACCGTGCTCGATCCGCTCACTGGTCAGCCGTTCCCGAACAACGTCATTCCGGCAAGCCGCATTGTGAACCCTGTGGCCCGGGCTTTGTTCGCCGACCCTGTACTTTACCCGCTGCCGAACAGCGCTGGTGCAGGTGTGCTCGGGCTGCAGGCGAACCTGCTCGGGACGAACAGCAGCTTCAACGACAACGATCAGGCGGATGCCAAGGTGGACATCAGGCTCAGCGACAGGGATAGCCTGATGGGCCGGTTCACGATTGCCCGCTTCCGGGAAGCACCGCAGACAGTAATTCTGCCTACCGTGGTCGGAACGGACAAATCGGCTCCCACTACTGGTGGTGTGGTTAACTGGACGCGCACGTTCACGTCCACGGTTGTCAATGAGGCACGTGTTAACTTCAATCGGGTCCGGATTACGGATATTGCAACCGATCCTGCAGGGTTGCTCGGAACAACCGGGAACGAGCGCATCGGCATTCCTGGCACGCAAGGAGCGGGCGGCGTGTCCGAGCTGCGCATCGGTGAAGGGCTCAGCAACATCGGAGGCCTCGGTGTGGCAAGCGACAGCATTACGAACACCTTCCAGTACAGCAACAATCTGACCTGGCAAAAAGGTCGGCACCTGCTGAAGATGGGAGGTCAGGCAATTCGCTACCAGCAGAATCGCTTTTACAGCGGCAACAACGGCGTACTCGGATTCTTTGCGTACGACGGTCGTCATACCGGCTCAGCGTTTGCAGACTTCCTGCTCGACCAGCTTGCCCAGAAAGGCAGAGGCAGCAACACCGGACTCTGGGGCCACCGGCACTGGCGCACTGCGCTCTTCGTTCAGGATGACTTCAAAGTCACGCCCAACTTAACGCTGAACCTCGGTCTCCGCTGGGAGTTCACACAGCCCTTGTACGAAGTTGCCGATCGTCAGCTGAACGTCGACATCTATACGGGCGAAATTCGGCGGGCGGGGCAGGATGGCAACAGTCGCGCGCTCTACGAGCCCTACTACAAGCAATTCATGCCAAGACTTGGATTCGCATACTCGCCGGAGTGGTTTGGTACACGCCGGTTCGTTATCCGCGGCGGTTACGGCATCACCAGCTACATGGAGGGAACGGGAGCAAATCTCCGGCTGCCGCTCAACCCGCCCTTCTTCTTCGAGTCCGACGTTCAGTATGCGCAGGGAGCACCGGGCAGCATCGGCACCGGATTTTCTGACGTGCAGGCGCGTAACCGCCTCGCCGGCCAGATTCGTGCCTGGAACCCTGATCTGCGGCCTGCGTTCATTCAGCAGTACAACCTGAGCACCGAGTATCTGATCACCGAGTCCACTTCGTTCACTGCCGCGTATGTCGGGCAGAAGGGGACACATCTGGTCAATCCTCGGGAAGGGAACCAGGCTCTCCCGGCCGCGTCGGGTGCGATCGATCCAAGGAGACCGCTCTATCGTGTCCTCCCGGAAGTCACCAGCATCAGCTACACGGACTCGAGCTCGGTCATGAACTACAACGG
>DASQEG010000842.1:0-5239 GCA_035633775.1 Bryobacteraceae bacterium | reverse complement strand
TGGAAAATTCCAAGCAGCTGCAGTGCTCCGTCAGACGTGCGAACATCCGATACCGGCGTCGCTTTGGGTACGGGCGGAGGCGCGGTTTTCACTTCCGACTTGCGCGTGTATCCGTACGCGAGAGCAATATCCTCCGGCAGCTCATCACGAAACAGGAGAGCGAAGAAACTCCTGAAAGCAGAAGAGATACGAGACAAAAAGGGACTCCAGTGTTCACGGTAACACGCAGGTCGGCGAACCGACCTGGTGTTTTAACGATCCTGATCCTTGAGATGGCGTGTAAGACTGCGGAGCCTGCTCCTGAGCTCGTCGCTCGCATCGTTGATGCTGTTCATGTCGTATATGACACGAGGAGTCATAAAGATGATCAGCTCCGTCCGAGCTTTGCTGATGCTCTTGCTGCCGAACGCGCCGCCCACCACCGGGATTCGGTGAAGCAGCGGGATGCCCGACGAGGCATTGCTGGCGTCTTCATTGATGATTCCGCCGACGGCGATGGTGTCGCCGTCCTGCACAGTCACCTGGGTCTGCACCGTACGCCTTGAAAACGAGGGGCTCTGAATCTCAGACGTTGTGGTCGCAGTAGGAGCGCTGACCTCCTGATTAATCAGCAGAGTCACGATTCCGCTTGGATTGACTCGCGCCATTACCTGCAGGGTCACGCCTGTATCGCGCTGCGAGACGGAGTTCGCGAACAGGGAGTTTCCGCCCTGCTGAATGCCGGTGGCCGCAGTTGCCGTGAGTGTGGGCACCTGCTGGCCCACGTTGATGGATGCAGGAACGCTGTCGGTAGCGATCAGGCTCGGCGCCGAGATAACGCGCGAGTTTGACGCGATCTCCTGAACAGAGAACGCGGCCAGTAGTTCCCGCGTGTTCCCAACCAGTGCGCCGGTACTCACCTGAACGCCGCCGTTGACCAGAGAACCGACCGTGCTGCGCGTTAGTCCGTTCGGAGTGGCAACGCCGCGATTTCGGAGATAGGCGGAGACGCCGCTCGATAGCGCCCCTGTAAGCGTCACCTCGTAGATCCGCGCTTCGAGCAGCACCTGGCGCGGCGGCACGTCGATGTCACGCAGCAATTTCAAGATTCCCTCATACTCCTGGCGTGTCGCCTGGATCAGGAGGGTGTTGTCGAATGGGTTTGGAATAACACGCGGAGCCCGCGGATCCATACCCTGCATCATGCCGGTCTGCTGGCCGAGGTAGGTGCCCGTCAGATTCTGGCCAGCCGCCCCGGCTACCGGCGCCGCTCCGGCTCCCGGTGCCGGCCCGCTGATTTGCCCGCTGCCGTAACCGTAGGGACTGCCATACATGCCGCCGCCACCCATCATGCCCGGCATCCCCATCATTCCCATTCCGCCGCCCATCATGCCCCCGCCCATGCCGGGCATCATGCCCATGCCCCCGCCGTACATCCCACCACCCATGCCGCCACCGTACATACCGCCGCCCATCATGCCTCCGCCGGTATTGATACCGCCGCCCATCATGCCCCCGCCACCCATCATTCCGAAGCTCATCATCAGGCCCATTGTGAACATCGGATTGTTGCTGTACAAAGCCATGATGGCCATTGCAAGCGTGGGAGCAAATCCATAGCGTACGCGGTAGACATAATTACTCATCGATCCCGCACTCGCCTCGACAGCAATGTCGAGCTTGTCGATCCAGCGCTGGATCTCATCGAAGACTCCAGGGTTCGGCGCAACAGCGATCAGTGTGTTGATGCGGTCCACTGGCAGCAGCTTGATCGGACTTGCCTTCTCATTCAGCGAGATGCCCTTGAGAATGCCGTCCAGTTCCTTGGCCAGGTCGCTGGGACGGCTGTTCTTGACGTCGAAGAGTCTCACGCGCTGCCCGGCAAAGGTGTCACTGTCGAACATTGCGATCAGCTGCATCAGCCGGTTCATGCTGCGCCTGCTGTCCTGAATCAGCAGCAGGTTTGCGGGAGGGTACGACCATATGGCCGCATGCTCGCCACGAAACTCGGCCAGCAGCTTGACCAGTTCCTCGACGGTCGCGTACTTGAGGAAAATCAGATTCAGCATGGTGCGATCGTCCTCAGGGGTTGTCTTCCCGTTTAGTTCGAACGGGAGCCCGGGCATGCGCTGAACTTCATTCAGAGGCACGATCCGGAAGATGTCGCCCTGCGGAACCATGGCGTAGCCGTTGATGCGCAGAATGGTGTCGAGAAGTGCGCGATTGTCGATCGCCTTCGTCTCGCCATACGTGTTGATCGTCACGCCGCCCTGCACGCGCGGATCGAGGATGTAGTTGATTTTCAGAGTGCGGGCGAGGATCGCAATCACCTCGCGCAGCGACGCATTCTGCAGGTTCAGGCCGCCCGAGTACACCGGTGCCGCTGCCTGAGGAGGCGTCTGCCCCGGCGCCGCTTGCCCGGGTGCGGCAGCAGGCTGGCCGGGCTGCGCTGCTGCGTCCGTCGGCGGTTGCTGGGCCTGAGGCGGCGGTGCAGGTGCAGGACCCGGCGCCGGCCTGTTGAACCCAGGCGGAACCACCACCTGTGCCGCGACTGAGACAGCCGCCGCAAAGCCGAGAACAACGGATGCCAGAACCCTTATGGATGCCGTCATTTCTTCGTGGTTGCCGGTCCAGGGGCTGAACTGCGCTGTGCCTCCCAAATCCTGCGCTCGTCGTCATTAAGCTCAGTCTTCTTCTTCGTCCAGCGTGAAGGGCCAAACGGCGTCAGCCTTTCAAAACGGACGCTGTCGCCTGCCTCAGTAGCCTTGGTCTGCGGCATGTTCGGTGACGGCCGTGATTCGCCGAATGGAGTTGCGTGAGCTCCCGCCGGCCTCGCGGGTGCCGCGTCGTTGTCCCGCGACTCGGCTTCTTCAGGGCTCCGAGCATAGCCGAACGGAGTTGGGCGGTAGATCCACGCCTTCTTCTCTTTGTCGACGAAACGGTAGACGCCCGGCGAGGTCTCGGTTGCACCCTCAGGCACGTTCGGTGGCAGCTTTCCCTCACCAAACAGACAAGCGCAGATCAACAGCGCTCCTGCGAAACGTTTTTGCATCCTACTGTGCTTTCTCCCACCGGCAGGAATCGCCGAATGGGGTTTTGTTCACGACTTTTCGAAAGCCATCCTGCACGGTACCCGGCGGGTTCGTGTCTCCTGGCACGCAGGCACGCGAGTTCTCACCGAGTTCCACACCCGGGCCGGCCTTCAACGGCGCCAGCGTGGTGGGAGGCTTCGCGGCGGCTGTGGCTGCAGCCTGCTCCGGAGGCGCAGCGGTGGACTCGGCCGCCCGCCGGTCGATGATCTCTTCCACTTTGCGCTTGATCAGCTTGCCATCCCATTCAAAGGTCAGCTCGCTACCCTGGATGGCGACCAGTTTAAAATCGCCGATCCGCTCCCCAGGCCGATAGCCCCGGTGCTGTGCGCCCGAGCGTTCGCTCATGATCACCGTCGGCCCACCGCCGAGATCCATTAAACCGTAGGCCAGGGGCAGCGGCGGCATCGGTTTCGGCGGAGGCGGTGGCGGCGGCGGATCCAGAATGACGTTCGGATTTCGATCCCGCGAAAACAGGAACTGCTGAGCCACTTCCATATATGCTGCTGGAGTAGACGGCGCAACCACCGGCAAAGACGGAACTACCGGAGGAGGCCCGGGAGGAATCATCTGCCGCAGCAGAGCCTGCTCGCGCGCCGACGATGCGTTCCACCTGTCGTCGAGTGCCCTGGCGCTCCACACGACCATTGCAAGCAGTGTCAGGTCGATCAGCCACAGCCTGCGCCTCATGAGTTGCCCCGTTTGTTTTCGGGAATCAGTTCACGCCTGACCAGCCCGGAGATGGTGATGCGCACGGGCATAGTCTTCTGCTTTGGGTTCGCCGTGCCGATGCGGACCTCAGAGGTGCCAATCAGTTCCTTTTGTGCAGTGAGACCGGACAGCAGATTCAGCAGCTGATCGATGCCGGTGTCGAAGGTGGCTGACACGATCACCTCGCCGTACCTGTCCCCGAACCGCTTCACCTGACCAATTTCTGTGTTCCGCAAGTCGATCGGGTTCGGCTGATCGCGAGCTACCTTGCGCAGAATCTGCAGCAGTTGAGCCTGTGCCTGAGCCGCCGTTTCCGCCTGGATCAGACCCTTCTCGCGGGTCGCGAGCTCATCGCCGACCTGCTTGAGAACCTGCTCCTTGCCCGGTACTCCGGCAGCGATCTGACGCAGCCGCGCAAGCCGCTTCTCGGCGGCGGGAATAGAGTCGCTGGATGCCGGTACGACAACCGTCGCCGGATCATCGCCAGAAAAGAAGTACCAGCCGAGGATGAGAGCCACCACTACGGCCAGCAGGGTCAGTGCGCGACGGTCGCGATCACTCAGCCCGCTCATTTCGTCGCTCCCTGTGTCTGTGGAGGTGCGGACGGAGTTGCGGCACCCGGCGTTTGACGGTTGGTCCGGATGCGGAACAGATCACTGCTGCCCGTACGCGAGATCGGCATTGTAAATTCGGTCCGCTCAAACTGCGGTGATGAATCGAAGGTCTTCAGCAGACCCGCCGCACCGTCCATCTCACCGGCAACGGTAACCGTATTGCGGTCCATGTCGAGGTGTGTAAGCCAGCCAGGCGGTGGAATCAGCTTTGTCGTCTCTGCGAGCGCATCCATGTCCAGCCGGGTTCGCCAGCGGAAACTGTCGAGCGACTCTGAGTGTGCACGGGCTGAAGTGATCGCACGGTCCAGCGCCTCAGATCTTCGTGCAACCGGCTCGAACCGGCTCACTTCATGCTGCAAGACGCCAAGGTAGCGCTTGTCGGCCTGACTGGACTGCAGAGCAAGCAGCACAAGCAGCACTGCAAGAGCGATCCCCAGGGCGAAAGTGGGAACCAGCCGCAGCCGCGAACTGCCCCGTCGGCGCTCCGGCGGTAAAAGATTTGCTTCGATGCCACGATGGGGACACGCGCCGTAAAGAGCGGCGGCCCACAGGAACGGCATGGATGCGACTTCGATGCTCTCGGGAGCGGAAACAGCAGCGGGCAGAACTTCCGTCACCGGAACAGCGGGCGTCTCCGGTTCCAGGCGCAGTTCTGATCGGCCGATGGCCAGTGCACGTTCAGGTGCCACGGGCAGCGTGGCCGTGTACAGCGGACGCGATTCGCTTTCTCCGTAAATCTCGATATCGTCCTCAGCGCGGCACGCCGTTACGAAGTTTGATGCGGGCGTATTCAGCAGGCGCGCAGCCGAATACACTGCAGCGGCTGAGAAGGTGAAAGCCGCTGTT
>DASQEG010000841.1:0-2379 GCA_035633775.1 Bryobacteraceae bacterium | reverse complement strand
AACACTTCGTCCGGGAAGCTGCCTCCTCGCCTTCGTATACGCGGATGAAAAGGCTCGTCAGGTGCCGCTGTACCATTACAGAATCCACGGCTACAAGGAACTGACCTTGATTCCGCGGGGACAGAGGCCTCTTGTTCAGGGCTTCAACAACCGTGCAGTGGAGAAACTGTTTCACCGCTTCTCCAGCGTAAAGTTTTTCCTTGCCAAGGACGGTTTGCGCGAAATCATCGTTCGTCGCTAAATCGAAATCACCGGGAGATTCTTTTGTCACTGGAAGGCGATCTGATTCAGGGCCGCACGGAGCGGATTCGCGAAATCGAAGGACTGGGTTTCAAGGCTTACGGCCAACGGTTCGATGGCGCCTCCTCCGTCCCCACAGTGCTTCGCGACCACAACGCAGCAACGGCCGAGAATCTGGAAGCGAGCCGTGTCACCCTGCGGATCGCCGGGCGCATCCACACCGTCCGTCGCATGGGTAAGGCCGGCTTCGCGCACCTGATGCAGGCCGGCGAGAAGCTGCAGATCTACGTCAGGAAAGACGCTGTCCCTGAGCGCGACTGGCAACTCTGGACACTGGTCGACCTCGGTGACCACGTTGGGGCTGACGGCTACCTGTTCCGGACGCGTACGGGCGAACTCAGCCTTCATGTGGAGAAACTGCACTTTCTGAGCAAGATTCTTTTGGCCATGCCTGAGAAGTGGCATGGCCTTGAAGATGTTGAGACCCGGTATCGTCAGCGCTATCTCGACCTCATCGCCAACCCGGACGTGCGTAACACTTTCGTCATTCGGGCAAAGATCATCTCGTCACTGCGCACTCAACTGGAATCGCGCGGCTTCATCGAGGTAGAAACGCCGATGATGCAGCCGGTGTACGGTGGAGCGGCAGCGCGCCCGTTCGTCACGCATCACAATACTCTCGACCTGGACCTGTTCCTGCGCATCGCGCCGGAACTGTACCTGAAGAGACTTGTGGTCGGTGGTCTCGAACGCGTTTACGAGATCAACCGGAACTTCCGGAACGAAGGCATCTCCACCCATCACAATCCGGAGTTCACGATGCTGGAGTTTTATCAGGCCTACACAGACTACAGAGGGCTGATGGATCTCTCCGCCGAACTGCTGCAGGAGACGGCACTTCGCGCGACGGGCAGCGCCTCGGTTGACTACGACGGCCGGACGCTCGACTTCTCATCGGTTCGCCAGTTCAGCATGCGCGAAGCGGTCGTTGAGTTCTGGGGCAGCGCGGACAGGCCTTCGCTCGACAACGTGCGCGATCCGGAGTGGCTGCGCTCACGGTCAGGCAAGGCGTCCCCTGGCGAGCAACTGGTCGATATCTTCGAGCGTGTTTGCGAGCAGCACCTGTTTGAGCCCACGATCATCTACGACTATCCCGTGGAGACCTCGCCCCTTTCGAAGAACAAGTCCGACGAACCAGAGTTCGTGGAGCGTTTTGAAATCTACGCCGCGGGCATGGAGATCGGAAACGCCTACACCGAGCTGAACGATCCTCAGGAGCAGCGGCGCCGCTTTGAGATGCAACTGAGTATGGCGGAGCGCGGTGACGAGGAAGCTCATCGTATGGACGAGGATTACCTTCGCGCGCTCTGCTACGGTATGCCCCCGGCGGGCGGTGAAGGCATCGGTATCGACCGGCTCACGATGATTCTCACGGGCTCGAAGTCGATCCGCGACGTCATTTTGTTTCCCCTGCTGCGGCCGGAGGGGCCGATCGGGATTGCGGACGCGCTCAGGGCCGTTGGGAAGTGAAGCGCGACTTCGAACTATTCGTCGCGATCCGGTATCTGCGGGCACGCCGGAAAACGGCGGTAGTCTCGGTAGTTACCGTCATCTCCATCGTAGGTGTAGCTGCCGGGGTGATGGCCCTCGTAATCGCGCTGGCCGTTAATAACGGGTTCCGTCACACGCTGCAGGCAAACCTGCTCGGGGCAACGGCGCACGTCAGCATTCTGGAATCTGTACCTGCCGACGGCATCACCAACTGGAGAGAGCTCGAAGCCCGGCTTCGGAAGCTTCCGCACGTGATCGATGTCTCGCCTTCGCTTTACGGCTCTGTGCTTGTGAGCGGTCCCGGTCTGTCGTCGGGCGCAATGCTGAAAGGCATTCGCCCGGAGAACGCCGTGCGCCAGACGGAGATGCTCGGACGGCTGAAGGAAGGGTCGATCCAGCGGCTGCACCAGTCCCGCGGATTCCCCGGCATCGTGCTCGGGTCAAAGCTGGCGCAGACCACCGGCATGATGCTGAACAGCGTGGTGACGGTCATCATCCCGTACGGCGATGTCACACCCATGGGAGTTCGGCCAGCCGCGCACCGCTTCCGTGTGGTGGGTATCTTTGAATCCGGCTTCTACGAGCTGG
>DASQEG010000840.1:0-11433 GCA_035633775.1 Bryobacteraceae bacterium | reverse complement strand
GCAAACACTTCAGAGTCGAGCTCAGTAAAGAACTCGGCATGCAAGCGCTCAACCGCTGTTCGAAGGTCGTGTTGCGCGACCACGACGCTCAGATTCAGCAGCGACGCACCCTGAGAGATCATGCGCACGTTGACGTCTTCGAGCGCTCGAAAAACATGACTGGCGACACCAGGCGTATGGCGAATGTTGTCGCCGACGATGCACACGATTGCCTGCTCGTCCTCCACCGTGACCTCAGCGAACTGTCGCAGCTCACGCGTGATCTCCTTCAGGCGCGCTCCATTGTCAACGGTCAGAGACACACTGACCTCTGTGGTCGCAACCATGTCCACCGGCGTCTCGAAGCGGTCGAAGATCTCGAAGATCCTGCGCAGAAAACCATGCGCCATCAGCATGCGCGTCGACACAATGTTCACAAGGCTGATGTTCTTCTTGCAGGCGATCGACTTCGCCATGTTCGCCCCGCTTGCCGTTTCACGTACGATCCGGGTGCCTTCCACCTCGGGCTTCCGGGAGTTGAGAATCAGAACCGGGATGTTTTTCTCAATGGCCGGAACCACCGTCGACGGATGCAGCACCTTCGCGCCGAAGTAGGCGAGTTCTGCAGCTTCGGCAAAGCTGATAACGCGCACTCGATGGCCGCCCGGCATGACCGTCGGATCGGCAGTCAACATGCCGTCGACGTCCGTCCAGATCTGGATCTCATCGGCTCCGATGCCGGCGCCTACGATTGCCGCCGTGTAATCCGACCCGCCGCGGCCGAGCGTTGACGTAATTCCCTGCTGTGTAGCCGCGATGAAGCCGCCCATCACCACCACACGATCACGAGCCAGCCCCGGGATTGTTGCCCCGAGCCGCGAGTACGTTTGGGGCATCAACGGCGCTGCCTGCATGAAGCGATCGTCGGTTACGACCACATCCCGGGAATCCACATGTACCGCCGGGATCCCGAGCCCCTCGAACGCAAGTGCACAGATGGCACTGGAGAGTCGCTCTCCGTAGCTTGCGACGGCATCCGTTGCACGCGGCGTGAGCTCACCCAGCACTGAAACACCCCGCAACAGTTCCCTGAGCTCCTCGAAATGGCATTCGATGGTGCTCTCTGCTGCCTCGCGCAGTTCCCCTTCAGGCAGAAGCTCGCGGGCTTCAGCCAGGTGGAAGTCCCGCAGTGTGTCCGTCTGCTCGAGGGCGTCCTCGCGTTCGCCCTGGACGGCGAGATCGGCAATGGCGAGCAGCTTGTTTGTGGTTTTGCCCATCGCCGATACCACAACGACGGGCCGGCGCGGGATTCGTGCCTGCACAATGGCCGCAACGCGGCGAATTGCAGCGGCAGACTCCACAGACGTGCCGCCGAACTTCATTACAATCATCAGCCGATCAATCCTTCCGCCAGCATGAGTTCCGCATTCAGTACCGCGGCGCCGGCAGCTCCACGTACGGTGTTGTGTCCACAGGCGATGAACTTGTAGTCAAACACGGGGCATTCCCGCAAACGGCCGACGAAGACGGCCATGCCGTTTTCACGCTCGACATCACGGCGAGGCTGTGGACGATCCGCCTGCTCCATGTAAATAACGGGACGCGCCGGAGCGCTCGGCAGCCCGAGCTGCTGCGGCTTGCTGGTGTAGGCGTCAAAGGCCCGACGAAGCTCGTCAACGCCTGCCTTCTGCTTCAACTCAACACTGATGCAAACCATGTGACCGTCGACTACCGGCACGCGATTGCAGTGCGCGCTTACCCGTGCGGCGAGCGGTTCAAAGCCCTTTCCATTCAGACTGCCGAGGATCTTCTGGGTCTCGGATTCCATCTTGGCCTCTTCGCCGCCGATGAACGGAACAACATTGGCATTGATGTCCATTGAAGCAACGCCGGGATAGCCAGCGCCCGAGATTGCCTGCAGAGTCGTGGCGACGATACGCTCGATCCCGAAAGGCATGAGCGGTGCAAGTCCAAGCGTCATCACGATCGTCGAGCAGTTCGGGTTGGTGACGATGTAGCCCTTCCAGCCGCGAGCCTCCTTCTGCTTCGGAAGCACGGAGAGATGGCTGTGGTTGATCTCCGGCACCAGCAGGGGCACATCCGGCTCCATTCGATGGTTGCGCGAGTTCGATACGACAACGTGCCCGGCCGCGGCAAAGGCCCGTTCGATTTCGGTGGCGACGGAAGCATCCATCGCACTGAATATCAGCGGAGGTGCGGTAGTGGATGGCTCGCAAGCCTGCACGGTGAGATCGGCAATATCCTGCGGCATAGCTCCTTCGAGCCGCCACGCTGTCGCTTCGCTGTACTTCTTTCCAGCCGAACGATCGCTGGCTCCAACCCATGTGAGCTTGAACCAGGGATGACCCTGCAGGAAACGCACGAAGTGCTGGCCGACCATTCCGGTCGCACCGAGGACACCGACTTCAATTTGCTGAGGCATAAACCTTTCTTCTATTGAGCGCCGGACAGCAGCCGGCGTACGAGTTGCTGGTAAATCTCAATGGCGTGATGAATCTCGGATTTCGGCACCCGCTCATCTTTCGTGTGGGCGACGTGAATGGTGCCAGGACCGAGCAGGAAGGGCGTCCCCCAGGCGCCGCCGAACGCCGGGATGTCAGTGGTGTACTTCACCACGCATGTCTCAAAGCCATCGAGTGATCCAAGCCGCACGGCCGGAATCCGCAGAACCTCACGGGCTTCGGCTTTACCGGCAGTCACTTCCGCCACTTGCCGAGCCGTAGTGTCACCTGCGTCTACAAGACGGACAAACACCTCAGCCCGAGCAGCATCGGGAATTACGTTCGGAGCGCGACCTCCCGAGATCGTGCCGATGTTCATCGTGCTCGGACCAAGCAATTCATCGACGGGCAGGGGCACCTGGCGGATCGCCTGGAGTGCGTCGAGCAACTTCTCAATGGCGGATTCGCCAAGCTCCGGGTAGGCGGAGTGCGCCATTCGTCCTGTCGCCTCGATTTCGAACCGAAGTGCACCTTTGGATCCGAGTGCAAGCTTGTTCTCCGTCGGCTCGCCGTTAATCAGGAACCTTGAGCCGCAGGGGTGCTGCGCGGCGACATAAGCGCCAACGCTATTGCGCTCCTCCCCCACCACGAACAACAGGGCAAAGTTGCGTGTACCTTCCGCAAGCAGCCGCTGAGCTGCATGAATCATGCTGGCGATGATGCCCTTGGTGTCGCAGGCGCCTCTGCCCCAGATGAAGTCATCGTCCTCACGTGAAGCGAAGAACGGAGGGACGGTGTCGTAATGAGTGGACAGCGTTACCACCGGCTCGCCAAAGGTCGCGAGAACATTAAAGCGATTCGCAGCAACAGGCATCCTGGACACCTGACCCGAATGCGGAGCAGAGAGTTCGGAGAGATGGTTGAACAGGAACTCGCCACAACGCTCTTCGTTGTCTGTTATCGATTCGATGTCCACCAGCGCTCGTGTAAGAGCAACAACGTCCATAGAGATAGTTTGCTGGAGAGGATACAGGAAGCGTAGGGGAGCGCCGGTGCGGGTCGATGAGCGATGCGTGGCGTCCTTATAGCGCTCCACCCGGCCATTGGACCGGATGACAGTGGACAGGTCTTAGCCTGTTCCCCCAGCCAGTTCGCAAGCGTTAAACGAACCAGCTTCGGCGGCGTGTCCCTTTCACCGCGGCTCCGTGTACGCCCGGAACCACACCGCGGTTATTCATGACATCCGCGCCTCTACCAGGAGCTTTCAGATTACCACATACCTCAGATCATCAACCGCAGTTTCTTCTGCCGGGCTCGCGGCCCGTTGATGGAGGTGCCCGAAGCGTGCCCCGCAACGGTCAGTTCAGTAGTACGATGGACCTGCGAAACATGCGTTTGCGGTACACTTCTGCCCTGCTGCTCCCGCTTTTTTGCGGAGTTCTCCATGCTCAGGATTCCGCAGGTGCGGAGTACTTCGAAAAGCATGTCCGCCCGGTGTTGGCTACCAAATGCAACGGCTGCCACAACAGCAGCATGAAAACGCCGCTCGGCGGTCTGCGCGTGGACTCGCGGGACGGTCTTCGCAAGGGCGGTGACAGCGGTCCGGCAATCCAGCCCGGAGACCCGGACGCAAGCCGGCTGATCCAGGCGATCTCGTACAAACATGACCTGAAGATGCCCCCTGCCGGGAAACTGCCGGACAGCGACATCGATCGGCTGCGCGAGTGGGTGAAGATGGGCGCGCCTGACCCTCGTGAGGACAAGGCTGCCAAAGCCTCTGCACCCGCGGGAAGTACGGATTTCCAAGCCGCACGGAAGTTCTGGTCGTTTCAGCCCGTGCGTAAACCGGCCATCCCGAAAGCAGCAAACCCCGGTTGGGTGCAATCCCCTGTCGATGCTTTCGTCCTGGCAAAGCTCCGTGACAAAGGGCTTACGCCTGCACCTCAGGCTTCAAGGCGCGAGTTGATCCGCAGAGTGAGCTTCGATCTTACAGGCCTGCCGCCGACTCCGGCTGAGGTAGAGGCGTTCGTCGCAGATAAGAGTCCCGAGGCGTGGTCCAGACTTGTCGACCGGCTGCTTGCCTCTCCACACTACGCCGAACGCCAGGCACGTCACTGGCTCGATCTCGTACGCTACGCCGAAACGAACGGGCATGAGTACGACAACGATAAGCACGAGCCGTGGCGGTATCGCGACTACGTGATTCGCGCGTTCCACGAAGACGTGCCGTACGACCAGTTCGTTCGTGAGCACATCGCGGGTGACCTCCTCCCTGAAAAGCGCCTGCGGAAAGACGGAGGAGCATGGGAGTCGCCGCTTGGCACGACGCAGTTCTGGTTCGGCGAAGTGCTGAACAGCGCGACGGATTCGGTGAAGTCGCGTGCCGACGATGTCGACAATCAGATCGACGTCCTCTCAAAGACATTCCTTGGCCTCACAGTCGCCTGCGCACGATGTCACGACCATAAGTTCGATCCGCTGCCTACGGCAGATTACTACTCTCTTGCGGGCGTGCTTCACAGCACTGAGATGCGCGAGACGACGATCGACTCGCCGAAGCGGACGGCAATCATCTCGGGTCTGAGTGCGCGTATCCGTGAGATCAACCGGCAGATGGGCGAACCGAAGGTCACGCGCGGCCTTACCAGCCTCCGACCGGAAGACAAGCCGTTCGAGAGCTTCGCGGCCGAGGCTGGTTTTGGAAAGTGGGTCAGCGCGGGTGCAGCGTTCGGCGAGGCGCCGATGTCCCGTGCCGTGGATTCGAGAGCAGCGGGATCGGACGTGTTCTCGGGTACGTTGACATCCCCGAAATTCCGCACCGGGACAGAGCTGTTCCTGCACGTTCGCATTGGAGGCAGCAAGGCGGATCCGGCCCTGAAGGAGCGCGGACCGCTGCGGTTCACCATCATTGCCGACGGCTACAAAGGCCAGCACATCGTGCCCGATGGCACTCCGGATCTGAAGTGGAAGACGTTGCGGCTCACTTTTGAACGTGAGCGCATTTGCAAATTTGAGATTGTGGACCGCAGCCGGACTGGCCACATCATCGTGGATGAGATCGTCTTCTCGACGTCCAGCAAGCCTCCCGTCACCTCGGCTGACGAAATCGTCGACGCTGATGTCGCAGCTCCGCGAGCGGCAGAGTTGCAGGCCGAGAAGAAGCGCCTTGAAGAGCAGGTGCCCGACTCGGAGTTCGCGATGGTTGCGGAGGATCACGAACCCCGGAATGTTCACCTTCACATCCGCGGTAATCACAAGAACCTCGGCAATGAGGTTCCCCGCGGATACTTGCAACTCATCTCCGCAGGGCGCCGCTCCCCGGTGCTCAAGGACAGTGGTCGCCTGGCCGTTGCTGAGTGGCTGGCCTCACCGGAAAATCCGCTCACCGCTCGTGTAATGGCGAATCGACTTTGGGCTCAGCACTTCGGCGCAGGGCTGGTACGCAGCACGGACAATTTCGGCAAGATGGGCGAGGCCCCGAGCCATCCCGAGCTGCTCGATTACCTGGCCGGCAGGTTCGTCGAGAGTGGATGGTCGGTTAAGGCACTGCATCGCGAGATGCTTCTCAGCAGTACCTATCGCATGTCTTCCAAGCCCAGTGAAGCAGCGCAACAGGTCGACCCGAATAATCGCCTGCTGCAGCACATGCCGGTCCGGCGACTCGAGGCGGAGGCAATCCGCGATGCAGTCCTCGCAGTCTCCGGTCGGCTCGATCGCGCCTTGTATGGACCGAGCATCGCTCCGCACATCAGCGAATACCAGCATGGCCGGGGCAGACCGGCTTCAGGCCCCCTCGACGGAGACGGACGGCGCAGCCTCTACATTCAGGTGCGGCGCAACTTCATGACTCCGATGTTCCTTGCGTTTGACTATCCGGTGCCCATCAGCACCATCGGCGCGCGCACTTCTTCGACGGTGCCCTCACAGGCCCTGATGATGATGAACAACGAGTTTCTCGCCCAGCAGGCGCAGCGCTGGGCAGCCGCGGCCACCTCGTCTGCCTCGAACCCTGAGGAGCGGGTCGGGCTGATGTACCGTCAGGCGTTCAGTCGCGAGCCGGAGCAGCATGAAGTTGCACAGATCCTCGATTTCGTTCGCAGTCAGACGAGGAATGAGCAGGAGGTCTGGGCCGACGTAGCGCACGTCCTCCTGAACACTGCGGAGTTTATCTACATTCAGTAAGTTGTCCATGACACATCGCACACAGGCCGCAACACGACGAGAAATGCTCTGCCGCTGCGCGAACGGCTTCGGCGGCCTGGCGCTCGCTTCCCTGCTCGCCCGGAACGAGGCCGAGGCAGCCGACGATCCGCTAAAGCCGCGCCAGCCGCATTTTGCAGCCAAAGCGGACTCCGTGATCTTTCTGTTCATGGACGGCGGCCCATCGCAGATGGACAGCTTCGATCCCAAACCGAAGCTTCGTGAGTGGCACGGCAAGCCAATCCCGATGAAGACCCCGACGACGGTGTTCAACATCGGCGACAAGGTGCTGGGCTCCTCGTTCGAGTTTCAGCAGACCGGACAGTCCGGAGCACCCGTCAGCAACCTCTTCCCGCACGTTGCGACATGCGCCGACGATCTGACGATCATCCGCTCGATGGTCTCCGATCACTCCGAACATACATCTGCGAACTACTTCATGCACTCGGGGTCGGGCTTTCAAGGCCGTCCCAGTATGGGTGGGTGGGTGGTTTACGGCTTGGGCAATGAGAGTCGCAATCTGCCGGGCTTCATCGTGCTGGAGAGTGGCCTTGTGCCCCCGGGCGGACTGGATCTTTTCGGCAGCGGATTTCTTCCGGCAAGCTATCAGGGCACGCTGTTTCGAAAAGGTAAGCACCCGATCGCCGACCTGGCTCCCCGTGAAAGCAGCGCTGATCTCCAGAAGCAAAAGCTCGGCCTGCTGAGCAGGTTGAACGCAGGCGCTGTGAAGCGGCTAGGCCAGGTGCCGCAGGTGGAAGCAACGATCGCGAATTACGAGCTGGCGTTTCGCATGCAGTCCGAGGTACCGGACCTGCTGGCCATCGAAGGCGAGACCGAAGCGACCCGTAAGCTGTACGGACTGGATGAGCCAGACACCGAAGAGTTCGGCCGCCAGTGCCTGCTTGCCCGGCGCATGGTTGAACGCGGAGTCCGCTTCATCGAGCTGCTGCCGCCCGCACGCAAAGGCATTGACCGGTGGGACCAGCATGCATCGCTTGCCGAAGGTCATCGCGTCAACGCGCGAGCGGTGGACAAGCCGATCGCCGGGCTCCTCAAAGACCTGAAGAGCCGGGGAATGCTCGAACGTACGATTGTGCTTTGGGGGGGCGAGTTCGGTCGCACACCCTGTGCGCAGGGCGACGTCGACGCCGAGGGCGTGGGCCGCGATCACAACCCATTTGGCTTCACGATGTGGGTGGCGGGAGGCGGCTTCAAGCCGGGCGTAATCCATGGCGCAACCGATGAGTTCGGATACTACGCCGTCGAGAACAAGGTCCATGTGCACGATCTGCACGCGACCATCCTCCACCAGCTGGGGCTTGACCATAAGCGGCTGACCTACCGGTTCAGCGGACGCGATATGAGGCTCACTGACGTGCACGGAGAACTCGTGCGCGAGATTATTTCCTAGCGGCTGCGCGCCGCATCGCCTCGATCACCTCCATGTTCGCGAGCGAGTCCTCGAGCGAAGTGGGCACCTCACCACCATCGAGAACCGCGCGCGAGAAGGCATCTCCCTGAATGGTGTACTGATCGCAGACCGGCAGTTCTTCGACCGAAATGCCGCCGCCAAACAGGTCGCCCTTTGTGTCAACGAATATGCGACAGGATCGGTCGGGAGGAGCATTGAACGGTATCTCGATCTCGATTCGTCCGGTCATACCGAAGATGTGTACACGCTGGTAAGGAATCAGTTGCGTACTGCAGGTGAAGGTGCAGTGGCCGCCGGAAGGAAACTCCAGCAACCCCGATGTCAGACGATCGACGTGAAACTCCGGATCGAACTGCATTGCTGCCGAGACACGCACAGGCTCCTGCTCAAAGAGAAAGCGCGAGACCTGGATCGGATAGCAGCCGATATCCATCAACCCACCACCGCCGTACTCGGCGATGTTGCGCACGTTCTGCCGATCGCGATTGGAGTAGCTGAACGCACAAACCATCGCTCGCAGCTCGCCGATATGCCCGGAGCGCACCAGTTCCCGTGCTCGCAGCCACTGCGGATGCGTGCGGACCATAAACGCCTCCCCGATGCGCACACCTGTCCGGTCGCGGGCGGCAATGAGCTCCCGGCACTCGGAGGCGGTCAGCGCGATCGGCTTCTCGCAAAGAACGTGCTTGCCGGCTTCGGCCGCGCGGATAGACCACGGGACGTGCAGGTGGTTAGGCAGTGGGTTGTAGATGCAATCTACTTCGGGATCTTGCAGCAGCTCTTCGTAGGATCCATAGACTTTTCGAACCTGCGTGCGTTCAGCAGCCGCCTGCGCCTTCGCCGCATCGCGTGAGGCGAGAGCAACCACCTCTGTCAGATTGCTCGCCTGCATCGCAGGGATGACTTTCGTCAGCGCAATCTTCGCGGCCCCGAGCACACCCCATCGAACTCTGCCGGTCATCTCGCGCCGCCGGACTTGAGGAACTTATCGAACCATGCGAATGCATCCGCCTGCATCGGCAGATCGAACTTGTGTCCACCTTCGTAGAAGTTGGCACGGTATTTGTCGGCCGCGCCGGCACGTTTGAAAGTGTCGGCGATGATGGTGTCCGCTCGCTTCATCTCCGGAAGCGTGTAAAGCGGATCGTCGTTGCAGTTCAGCACCATCGTTGCCGCCGGTGCCCGGAGGGCGAGAATCTCGGGGAAGTCAAGATCCTTTGGGAGCAGCGGCACATAGGTCATCCACGTATGTGTCCAGGCCTTGTCGAGCAGGAACTCGCGCCAGGTCGTCATGAATCCGACGGCGATCGCCACCTTGATGCGCGAATCGAGGCCTCCGAGGTACACGGTCCTCATGCCGCCTCCCGACAGACCGGCACAGCCCAGGCGTGATGCGTCCACTTCAGGCCGGCTCGCCAGTACGTCTAGAGCACGCTGGTCTTCCACAAGATAAACTCCAGGCCATGTCGTGCCCGCCGAGAGCAGGCTCTTTTCCATGATGTGTTCGTGGGCGCCCGCAAATGTGTTGTACTTGCCGATCGCTTCCTCGTCCTCAAGCGAGGTCGGATCCACACCTCCGGCCCGGATTCGTTCCGGAACGTCGCTGACGAGAACCCGGCGGCTGGCAAACGGGAACGTGTCGTGCACCAGGACGACGTAGCCGCGTTTGGCGAGTTCGTTGGCCCACGCGACTCCGCCGTAATAGCGCTCCTGATGGTTTTTCAGGATCGCCGGCTGCTCCTCGCCGGTTCGCACGATCTTGCGCCAGCCAAGGTACTTGTTTCCGCCATGGTCATGAAGACCGAGGACTCCGGGGAGCTTGCCCTGAGCCCCGGCTGGCTTCAGGAGCACGGCTTCGGTCTTCGGCCCGGCGGGCAACTGCCAGGACAGGAACTCGACGTCGACTCCGTCGTATGTGGTCCGGCCGGTGACGGTGACCTGCGGCTTTCCGCCCAGATCTACAGGGGCGATGGTCTCGAGGGCCCGCTTACGACCTGCTTCACGCCACTGGTCGACGTTCTTCCATTTGCCGGTCCGGAACGAAAGGCGGCCAGGCGCGTCGCCCAGCACCTGGTCCGCGAGCCACGGTCCGTAGCTGCCAACCTGATTCACCCGTTTCTCCTGACCCGTTTGGGCAGACGCTGCTGCGACGGCAACCGAAAGACACGCGCCGAGCGTCCAAAACACACGAGTACATCCCATGGCCGGAAAGGATATCACCCCGAAATCAACGGGGACTTCCGTTGACAGGGGATTTCAGTAGATAATGAGTTAAAGGGCAGCTTCACCCGGTGGGATCTGGCTGTGCCTTTTGCGGAGAACCTTTAGTGAAACGAGCCGGTTCCGACGAGTCCCTGCGATGTTCCTTCTGTCATAAGAGCCAGGATGTCGTCGGGAAGCTGATTTCTTCGCCCAGCGACTACCCGCGGGCCTACATCTGCGATGAATGCATCGCAGTCTGCAACTCCATCCTGGAGGACGACCGTCAGGATCAGCCGGTTGGGCTTCCGAACAAGCTTCCCAAGCCGCTGGAGCTGAAAGAGTACCTGGACGGCTACGTCATTGGGCAGGAAGCAACCAAGAAGAAGCTTGCGGTTGCAGTCTACAACCATTACAAGCGCGTTCAGATGAATAAGCAGCGCGGCGGGGACGTCGAGCTGTCGAAGTCGAACATTCTGCTGATCGGTCCTACGGGAACGGGTAAGACTCTGCTTGCTCAGACACTGGCGCGGATTCTGGACGTACCGTTTGCGATCGTAGACGCCACCACGCTGACCGAGGCCGGCTACGTCGGCGAGGACGTTGAGAATATCGTTCTCCGTCTTCTGCAGAACGCCGACTGGGACGTCCAGCGGTGCCAGCAGGGCATCATCTATATCGACGAAATCGACAAGATCGGGCGCAAGGACGAAAATCCGTCGATCACCCGGGACGTCTCCGGCGAGGGTGTGCAGCAGGCATTGTTGAAGATTCTCGAGGGCACGATCGCCAACGTCCCGCCGCAGGGCGGCCGCAAGCACCCGCATCAGGAGTTCACTACGGTCGACACCTCGAACATCCTGTTCATCTGTGGCGGTGCGTTCGTTGGGCTCGACAAAATCATCTCCCGCCGCGTGGGCACCCGTTCCATGGGGTTTTCGAATGGTGACGAGAGCGATCGCAACGCCAAAGGCCGGACCCGCCGCACCGAAGCTGAGCTGATTGACCAGGTGCAGCCGTTTGATCTCATTCGGTATGGCTTCATTCCAGAGTTCATCGGACGTTTGCCGGTGGTCGGTGTGCTTGAAGATCTGGACCGCGAGGCGCTGGTCCAAATTCTGACGAAGCCGAAGAACTCGATCGTACGTCAATATCAACGGC
>DASQEG010000839.1:0-1531 GCA_035633775.1 Bryobacteraceae bacterium | reverse complement strand
GAGAACTTCGCCAGCAGATCGGCCGTTGCAGGTGCAACTACCAGCAGGTCGTTCTCCTGTGCTACGCGGATGTGTTCGACGGCACTGGAGAGCACCTCATCACCGCTACCGCCGGATGAAGCCCATAAGCCGGAGATCACTTTCTGACCCGTGAGTGCCGCGAACGTAAGGGGCTGGATAAACTGACACGCTGCCTCGGTCATGACGGTACGGACGGTGCAGCCGGCGCTCATCAGCTCGCGCGCAAGCTCGGCTGCTTTATAGGCCGCAATTCCCCCGCCGACCCCGAGGACGACGTTCATTACTCGTGATCCGCCGCCGTTTCCTCAGGCGCGTCGCGCAGTGCGTCGGTGTACTGAACAAGCCCGCGGCGCACCTCTTCCATGGAGGAGACGGTCGGCTTCTTGGATGTGCTCGGCAGGAACGAACGTGCTCCGTTTTGCAACTGCCGGGCGCGCTTTGCGGCAACGATGATGAAACGGTAGGTGCTCGACTCCCGGTCGTCGGGAATCACATTGATTGCGTTGCGAGTATTGGCCATTAAACCTCTCCTGCTGAAAAATCGTCGTCGGCCGCGCTGAAGCTGGCCAGGATCGAACGAACAACCGGCTCTACGCGGACACGTCGCACCCGCTCGGCTGCCACGATCGCAGCCAGAGTTTCCGTCGATCGCGTCAGTTCATCGTTAACCAGTATGTAATCATACTGTCCGTAATCCCTGATCTCGTCGGCAGCCTTGCGCAAGCGCTTGCAGATAACGGGCTCAACAGCTTCGGCAGGCAAACCGGTCATTTTCTGCTCGGCCGCCGACCGGCTCCGCAACCGCTGCTCCAGAATCTCACGCGAAGGAGCGAGTATGAAGATACTCACCGCGTCCGGAATCGACTTCTTTAATTGTCTCGCACCCTGAACGTCGATGTCGAGAACCAGATCCTTGCCCTCGGCCTGAGCTCGTTCGAGGATGCTGCGGTGCGTCCCATAGTAGTTGCCGAACACCTCCGCCCATTCAAGGAACTCGCCCGCCGTGATGCGCTTTTCGAAATCCTCTCTCCCGATAAAGTGGTAATCGTTCCCGGGCACCTCGGCCCCGCGAGGCTGGCGTGTCGTGTACGATACCGAAAACCGCAGAGTGGGATCGTTCCGCAGCAGTGCCCGAACCAGGGTCGACTTGCCCGAGCCGGATGGCGCCGAGATGATGAACACGCTCGTCATTCGAGGTTCAGCGCCTGCTCACGTACCTTTTCGATGTCGGACTTCGCCGCCACCGCGAGCTCCGTAATGCGCAGAGCCGCCCCGCCGAGGCCGTTGGTCTTCGACAGGATGGTGTTGGTCTCCCGGTTCATCTCCTGGAGGAGAAAATCCAGTTTCTTCCCGACCTCGTCACCGCCACGCAGAATGTCTTCCAACTGCCCTGAGTGGATGCGCAGACGTTCTATCTCTTCGCCGACGTCGCTGCGGTCTGCCAGCAGGGCGGCCTCCTGTACCAGCCTCGGAGGGTCAAGGCCGGAGCCGTCCAGCAGCTCTGAGAGTC
>DASQEG010000838.1:0-11778 GCA_035633775.1 Bryobacteraceae bacterium | reverse complement strand
CGACTACTTCGACATCGTGCTGATCCACTGCGTGCGCCAGCCCGGCTGGGCTAAAGAACTCGAGCCGATGCGCGACGCATTCTCTGAAGCCAAGCAGAAGAAGATCATGCTGGCACATGGTGCCTCGGCGCACGGCATCCTGCCGGTCCGGGACTTTCCCGGGAATAAATGGCTCGACGTGGCCCTGCTGCGTGTCAACCACAATGGC
The DNA here is from genome assembly GCA_035633775.1 of Bryobacteraceae bacterium. Lineage (GTDB taxonomy): Bacteria > Acidobacteriota > Terriglobia > Bryobacterales > Bryobacteraceae > JAWXCM01. The sequence goes on along the minus strand of DASQEG010000838.1, from coordinate 11,570 downwards.
GTCCGAATGGACACGCTCGGTGCCGAGGGCGAGGGCCTGATCGGCGATGTGCGCGAAGTCACGAAACATGTCGCGGCCGTACACAAGCAGGGCACCGGAGTACTTGGCATGAAGCTGATCGGTGAGGGCGCGTTCAAGTCGCCTGAAGAACGGCAGAAGGCGATCAACTACGTGATGGGGCTCGGTACGGTGGACGCGGTAACGATCGGATTCAAGAACACGGCAGAGGTCGATGAAGCGATTGAGCGGATGAACACCGCCCTCGCCCAGTCATGAATAGACAGCGCTGATCGGCTTCCCGCCGAAGTCGGTCAGCTTCTCATGCCGGCCGTTGTGCAGGAACCACAGCTTGTGCTGATCAAGGCCGAGCATGTGGAGCACGGTCGCGTGAAAATCACGCATTGCGAACCGCTCTCCTACTCCATACAAACCGAAGTCATCGGTTTGCCCGACGGTGCGCCCGCCTTTGGCTCCCCCACCCGCAAACCACATCGTGAAACCATGCGGGTTGTGATCGCGCCCGTTGCCTGACTGCGACATGGGCAAACGTCCGAACTCGCTCCCCCACACGACAAGGGTCGAATCGAGCAGACCGCGCTGCTTCAGGTCGGTGAGCAGTGCGGCGATCGGCTGATCCGTCATGCCGCACATCTTCTCGTGGTTCGCTTTAAGGTCTTTGTGTGCATCCCACTGGATGCTTACCGGGCCTCCGCCAGAGAAGATCTGAACAAAGCGAACGCCGCGCTCGACCAGCCGCCGCGCGAGCAGACATCGCGAGCCGAACTCCGCCGTTTCCTGACGATCCAGACCGTAAAGCTTCCGGACGTGCTCGGGCTCCGACCGAATGTCCACCGCTTCAGGAGCGTGCTTCTGCATGCGGAACGCAAGTTCGTAGGCAGCGATGCGGGCGCTGAACTCGCTATCGTTTTCCGACGCCCGCGCATCCAGATCGTTCATGGCCTGCAGCAAGTCGAGCGTGCGGCGCTGGCGTTCGGGCGTGACGCCCTGTGGGGGCTTCAGGTGCAGGATGGGGGTGGCACCGGGCCGCAGTAACGTGCCCTGATAGACGGCCGGCAGGAACCCCGAACTCCACATCGGCGTGCCGCCTTCGGGCGTACCCTCAGGCTGCGGCATGACGACATACGCGGGCAGGTTCTCGGTCTCACTTCCAAGGCCGTAGGTGATCCACGAGCCCATTGACGGGTACCCCATCAGAGTTCGTCCCGATTGCACCTGATACATCGCCGGGGCATGCACAACGCTCTCGGTATGAAAGCTGCGCACAAAGCAGATGTCGTCGACACACTTCGCCAGTTGAGGGAACAGCGAAGATACCGGCGCGCCGCACTGCCCATGCGGACGGAACTCCCAGGGCGAAGAAAGGATCGGCGTACTACCGTCCGTGAACTGACTGCTGATTTTTCCGAAGCTCTCCGGCAGCCGCTGACCTTCGAACTTCTTCAGCAGGGGCTTCGGATCGAACGTGTCCATCTGGCTGGGCGCGCCTACCATGAACAGGAAGATGACCGACTTTGCTTTCGGCTCAAAGTGCGGCGCCCTGGCTGCCAGTGGATTCACTCGCTTTGCAGGCTGAGCGGCTCCCTGTCGCACCAGCAGATCCTGCAGAGCAAGCGCGCCGAAGCCGTGAGCCGCATCCACAAGCACGTTTCGTCGGGTCGGTTTCATGGAATATAGAGGAACTCAGTACGATTCAGCAGCGCCAGACAAAAATCTTCGAGGTTGCCTCCGGACTGAAAGAAGCGCCTCGCGAGTTGCATTTCCGCCGCTGCCGGCCGGCGCGCCAAAGCCAGGCGGTAGGCACGGTCGACCTGGGCGGTGCGCGTCCGGGCGTCACGAGACAGCCGCTGCGCAAATGCAGCCGCCTGCTCCGACATAAAATCGCTGTTCAGCAGTGAAAGCGACTGCAACGCATGCGTGGAGACCGAGCGCACCGCACACGAGGTCATGGCGTCCGGCTGGTCGAAGTTCGCCAGCAGCGGCAACCTTACCGTGCGCTTGTTGAACAGGTACAGGTACCGGCGGTAGATGTCACTCCGGTCCTTCGGCAGCGGCCAGAGGTTATCGGCTTCGTATTCCGTGAAGATCAGGTCGTAAACTTCGGGCTCGATGGGCACGCGGATCGGCGGACCACCCGATTTCGTGTTCAGCAGGCCGCTCACGGCGAGCACGGAATCGCGAATAGCTTCGCCTTCGAGGCGCCGTCGGTGCAGCGGTTTGCTCTGCCGATAAGCAGCGGACGTCAGGATCAGCCGGTCGATATGTTTCACGCTCCAGCCGCTACCGATAAATTCACCCGCGAGCCAGTCGAGCAGGTCCGGTTGAGTCGGTCGTTCGCCCAAAGTTCCGAAGTCGTTCGGCGTAGCGACGATTCCCTTCCCCATCCGAAACTGCCAGATCCGGTTCACCATGACGCGCGGAGTGAGAGGGTGAGCGGGGTCGGCCAGCCATTCGGCAAGTGCGCGGCGGCGGCCCGTCGCCTCCGTGGGAATTTGGGCGGGGAGAGCAGCCGAGAGCACAACGGGAACGCCCGGTGATACCGTGCCGAGCTTCATCCGGTGGTCGCCAACCTTCAGCACGTGCGTGTCGTGAGGTTTCGCACTAACCACAGCGTAGGCAGCGGCCGCAGGCTGCGGCTCATCCAGGTTGACGGCGTGCAGCTGCTTTCGAAGGGCTGCGCGGCGCTCGCGGTCGGCAGGTGCGAGTACCGCGAGAACCTCATCCCACGAGGGTGTGCTTTGCTCGCGCGCGTCCTTGCGCTCGATCTTCTGCTCGGCCGTTAGCTTCTCCGGGTCGGCGTCGAGCAGTGCACGCAGTTCGGCAGGGAGGGCCGCCTTCTTCTCGCTTATGAGGCGATCGCGATAGGGCTTCTCGATCGCCTTAATCGCATCCTCGATTGGCTTTACCCGTGCAGCGTGAGCCTTCTTTGCCGTCTCATACGCTGCCGCCTCCGCAGCATCAGCGATCGGGATCTCTTTTCCTTCGGTACCGCCAAAAACCGCCTGCAGCCGGTAATAGTCCGACTGCAGAATGGGATCGAACTTGTGATTGTGGCAGCGGGCGCAGTTCATCGTCAGGCCGAGCAGCACATTGCTGATACCCGCCGTCATCTCCGTCAGCACCTCCTGACGGTTCAACTCCTCGTCCTGGTTGCCGCCCACCAGATGCTCCGGCCCGGCACGGTGAAAGCCGAGTGCGACCAGGGCGTCCTTATCACCCGGCCATATTTCGTCGCCGGCGACCTGCTCTTTCAGGAACCGGTCGAACGGCTTATCGGCGTTAAAACTGCGCACGACGTAATCGCGATACCGCCAGGCATGTGTGCGGGTCACATCGAGTTCGAAACCGTTGGTATCCGCATACCGCACCAAGTCCAGCCACCGCTGAGCCCACCGTTCGCCATAGGCGGAAGATGAAAGCAGGCGGTCCACCAGCCGCTCGTAAGCTCCTAGGCGGCGGTCCGCAAGGAACTGCTTAACCTGTTCAGGCGTGGGCGGCAGTCCTGTGACGTCAAGCGCCAGACGACGCACAAGGCGCGAGCCATACGCGCCGGTCGATGCTGCCGGCATAAATGCGTCGATTGGGTGGCCTGGCCCCGGCGGCGTCACCTTGCGAAGTGGCTGAAAAGACCACCAGGTCTTTCGGGCAAGGATGCGGGCCCGGTCCTTATCCGTGTCGCCGCGAAACTCCTCTGCGCCGAACGCAAGGGCAACGAGAAGCGGGATGGCTGCAGCGAGTCTCACGCGAGGAATCTCGATTATAACGAGATACAATGCACCCCATGCAGCGCCGCACCTTTTTGACGGCCGCGGGAATGACGGCGGTATCCGCCTCCCGCGCCGCTGGTTCCAACGATCGCTTCCATATCGGCCTCATCGGCTGCGGCGGCCGTGGACGAGGTGTTGCAAAATCGATGCGGGAATCAGCTCCGAATGTTGCCTACACGGCGGTGTCGGACGTGTACGCACCGAACGCCGAGGAGGCCCGCACATGGGCCGGAGGCGATGCGAAGAGCTACCCGGACTTCCGCAAGATGCTCGACGACAAGGATGTGCATGCCGTGCACATCGCGACACCGGATCACTGGCACGCAATCGCAACTGTGCTGGCCTGTCAGGCAGGGAAGGATGTGTACGTCGAGAAGCCCGTTGCCCTGACGGTCCGCGAAGGTCGCGTGATGGTGGATGCGGCGCGCAAGTACAACCGCATTGTGCAGGCCGGAACCCAGCATCGGTCCGCCCCACACTTCCGAAAGATCGGCGAGATCATCCAGCGCGGCGACATCGGCCAGGTTAAGTTCGTGCGTCTGTGGAACTACGCCAACCATACGCTCAGGCCGATGCAGGCCACGCAGGAGGAGACGCCGAAAGACCTTGACTGGGATATGTACCTGGGACCGTCACCCAGGGTGCCGTTCGATCGACGCCGATTCCTCTCGACCTATCGTTACTTCTGGGACTACTCGGGCGGTTACATCACCGACTTCGGCAACCATCGGATCGATACGATGCAACAGATCATGAATGTGACCGCGCCGCATACCGTGTCGGCTTCAGGCGGGATCTTTGTGATGAACGACGGCCGCGAAACGCCGGATCTCATGACGGTCACGTGGGAGTATGACGGCTTCATCGCCACCTACGAAGGTTCGAACCTGAACGGGCACGGCATGGGCGGGCGTACGCCGGGTCACCGGTACTACAATGCGCGCGGTGAATCGGACCAGCCGAACGGAATTGCCTTCTACGGGACCGATGCCACGATCTACGCCGAACGCATTGGCTGGGAGATCTTCCCGGAGAACGGGAAGCAGCCGGCGGTCAAGCGCATGTGGGAGAACGTTGAGGAGCCGACGAAGGCTCACTGCCGGGACTTCGTCGAGAGTGTCCGCGCGAGAAAGACCCCTGCAGCAGATATCGAGGTGGGACAGCGCGGGACCAGCACGTGCCTGCTAGGGAACATCGCGATGCGCACCGGCCGCAAGCTGAAATGGGACGCGAAGAAGGAAGCGTTCATCAACGATTCGGGCGCAAATGCGATGCTCACCCGCAATCTGCGGAAACCCTACGACTGGATCAAACTATAACCTCACGGGCACGCCGGAGGCTGCCGACTCGTACGCAGCTTCCATTACACGTATGCTCCGTATATAGTCTTCGCCTTCGGATTCGAACGGCTGGCCGGTGCGGATGCACGTCGTGAAGTGCCGCTGTAGTGCATACACGCAATCGCCCGCAAAGTTCACATCCTCGTGTTCGTACTCGACGTCAATCGCAGGCTGGCCGAGCTGCTTTAACCGCAAATCCCCGTTTACCGTCATGGTGAGGTGGCCGCGGGTGCCATCGATCCGAAGTTCGCCGAAGGTGTAGCGCGGGTTGGCAGCCTCACTTTCGTTGTACCGGCTGGCATCCAGAACAGCCGTTGAGCCGTTGGCAAACGTGAAGAAGATCTGGCCGGCATCTTCTCCCCTGATGCCAGGATTCATCTGCCGCAGTCGGGCGAAGACTTCCGTCACCTCGCCCATCAGAAAGCGAAATGTGTCGATGAAGTGGATGCCCGTTTCATACACAAGTAACCTCGGGTACTCACGAAAGAACGGCTGCCTCGCGAGATACGCGTCCTCGGGCCACCCGTCTCCGGTGCGCATTCGGAAGTAAAGGTGGACAAAGTCGCCGATCGATTCCTCATGCCTGAGTTCTGCAATTTTCCGGTACCAGGGCTGCCAGCGCCAGTTCTCATGAACCATGAAGCGAATTCCCGACGCACGGGCATTCTCTACAATGCGCTCGCAGGCCGGGAGATCGGGCGCGAGCGGCTTTTGACAGATCACGGCGATTCCGCGCCTCGCGGCATCGGCGCAGATCTCTTCATGCGCTGCGGGGCCAGTGATGATGTCGATGAAGTCCGGCTTGACCGCGTCTATCGTGTCGCGCCACTCGGTGCTTACAAACGGAATTCGATGGCGTTGCGCAATGTCCTGAGCTTTTCCAGGGTCGAGATCACAGACGGCGGCGATCTCCACCTCAGGAATCCGTGACCAGGCCTCGTAATGGAATCGGGCAAAGTACCCTGCTCCAATGCCGACGCCGCGCAACTTCGTGCCTGTCACGTCTGCACTTCGCCCGCACCCTGAGCAGGAACGCAATCGTAAATCTGCGGGTCGATGTCCCAGCGCCGCTTGTAGGCGGCCGCAACGTGCTCTTTAAAGATGTCGGCCCGTTCCGGGCTGAGGAGATTCACCGTACAGCCTCCGAAGCCGCCCCCTGTCATGCGGCAGCCGTAAACGCCCGTGAACACTTCAGCAGTCTCGACCAGAAAGTCAATCTCCGGAGCGGTGATTTCGTAGTCGTGCTGCATGCTGCGGTGCGACGCAAGAAAAAGCCTGCCCATCTCGTGAAGATCGCCTGCCTCGGAGGCATCGCTGAAGCGCAGCACCCGGTCGTTCTCCGTCACGACGTGGCGTGCGCGGCGAAATACAACAGCATCCATCGTGTCGGTAACGCTGTCGAGCATCTCCGAAGGCACATCACGCAAGCTGTTGACTGCGGGGTATGCCTTACGGATCGCCTCAACAGCGTCTGCACACTCCTGCACCCGGATCGGATAAGCCGACGCCCCGAGATCGTGTTTCACCATTGAGTTAACGGCTATGATCCTCAGCTCAGGCGGCAGGGCCGACGCCTCATGAGAAATGGAACGGCAGTCGATGCGAATGGCCTTGCCTGCCTCACCGAACACCGCGACATACTGGTCCATGATGCCGCAGGGAACGCCGACGAACTCACGCTCGGCGCGCTGTGCGAGCAGTGCCATCTCTGTTGGGTTGAAGCTGCGGCGCTGCAGCAGCGCGAGCAACGTAGATACCTCGATCGATGCTGATGAACTCAGTCCGGAGCCCACAGGCACTGTGCTGTAGATAGCCATCTGCATCGGCTCAATCGACACACCCGCACGCAGCAGTTGCTGGGCAACACCGATGACATAGTCCGTCCAGTGGCGGCGCGGCTCCAGGCTCGCGATCGCTGACACAGGCCACTCAGCGCCTTCCTTCATATTGGCCGTATAAACCCGGAGCATGCCGTCGCTCGAAGGCCCTGTTGCAACGAAGCAAGCCATCTCCATCGCGATCGGCATGACGAAACCGAGATTGTAGTCTGTGTGCTCGCCAATGAGGTTGACGCGTCCCGGCGCTCGGAACACACGCGTTGGCGGCGTGCCGAACCGGTCTGAAAAGGCCTGCGTTACAACGGCTGTTTCCGTGCCAGCCATAGCATCGTTCCCCCGAAAAGCGCCAGCACGGCGCCCGTGTAGAGATTTACGTTGACTTCAGTCAGCGGCGCTGTGGGTGCGTGAATCACCCCCACAGCAACCAGTATGATGCCCGCCAGTAGAAAGAACCAGCCTGAGGGTACGCGAAGGTCCATGGTGTTTTACCGGAACATGAAGTTCAGGACGATACAAACTGCTCCAACAGCAATGGCCAGAGGTCCGGGCCTGCGATACCACGGCAGGTGACCGTCGCGGGGCATCTCCGTGAGACCCCAGACAAGGCTCCGTAGTTCTTCAACCGGCTTCGGACGGGTTATCAGGCTCACAACTACAGTGACGCCGAAGCAAACGCTCCACGCCCAGATCGCAATCCAGAAGTTCTGTGCCATGCTCGACGGGTACGTAGCCACAGTGCCCAGCCACCCACCCTTGCCCTCAGCGACCGTGAGCCCGTGTGTCAGAGCTGCGGCCGTCGTACCTGAAACAAGACCAAAGAACGCACCGTGTCCGGTACTCCGCTTCCAGAACATGCCGAGCAGAAAGGTCGCAAACAGCGGCGCGTTCACGAAGCCGAACACCAGCTGCAGCAGATCCATGATGTTGTTGTACATCTGAGCGAGGTATGCGGTCGCTACTGAGAGAGCAATCCCGAAGACAGTCGTAAGCCGCGCCACCATCAGATAGTGTGAGTCGGGCGCATTGCGACGGATGTAGCTCTGGTAAATGTCGTACGTCCAGACCGTGTTGAAGGCTGTGACGTTGCCTGCCATACCAGACATGAACGAAGCCATCAGACCCGTCAACCCGAGCCCCAGCATTCCGGTTGGGTAGAACTGCGCCATCAGTGTTGTCAATGCCTGGTCATAGTCATATCCATTGCCCTTGGGAGGCAGTGAATAGCCCACTCCCATATTCATCAGAGCCACCGCGGCAATGCCCGGCAGGATAACGACGAACGGCAGGAACATCTTGGGAATCGCAGCGATGACCGGTGTCATACGAGCGCCCGCCAGCGAGTTGGCGGCCATGGCTCGCTGCACGACAAGGAAATCCGTGCACCAGTATCCGAAGGACAGGACGAAGCCAAGGCCTGCGACCATGCTGAATATCTCGACGCCCATCGGGTTCTGCGAAGGGTCGCCCAGGTACTGCCAGGATGAGGTCATCACCGGGGGCAGTCGCGACGACATGCCCTCCCAACCGCCTGCCCGGCTGACCGCGAGGAGTGACTCCGGAGCGAATCCGAGCACGATCAGGAAAAATTGCAGTACCTCGTTATAAATCGCACTGGTGAGGCCGCCGGTGTATGTGTAGATGAGTACAATCGCCGCCGAAAGCAGGACCGACGCAGTGAAGCTCCAGCCGAGGACAAGCTGAAACAGAAGTCCGAGCGCATACATCGAAATGCCCGACGAAAACACGGTCATTGCCGCGAAAGTGATCGCATTGAAGCCGCGCGTCTTCTCATCGAACCGAAGCTTTAGATATTCCGGCACGCTGCGGGCTTTGCTGCCGTAATAGAACGGCATCATGAAAACTCCAACGAAGAGCATCGCCGGGATGGCGCCGACCCAGTAGAAGTGCGAGGTCATGATGCCGTATTTGGCACCGGAAGCGCACATCCCGATCAGCTCCTGTGCGCCGAGGTTAGCGGCGACGAATGCGAGGCTCGTGATCCAGACAGGGACCGAATGGCCGGACGTGAGGAAATCCGCGCTGGTGTTGACGCGCTTCTTGAGAACCCATCCGATACCGAGGACAAAACCGAAGTACAGCGCGAGAATCGCGTAATCGATAAACGTCAGGTTCACGGGGATCTGCCGATGACTATATCAGAGGGTCGCCGACTGTCCTAATTCGAACACCTGGTCCCAGAACCACACACCGGCGGCACACACCCACGGCTTAAGTCCCGGCAGAGGAGGGGTTCGGTGTGGCAGCACGCCTGCACACAACCGGAGGAATGAACATCCGCACCGTTCTTGAGTCGGTCCTGGCGGACCTGCGGTTTGGCCTCCGACAGTTGCGCCTTTCACCGGGCTTCACGGCCGTGGCGGTGTTATCACTCGGGCTCGGCATAGGCGCGAACTCGGCGATTTTCCAGCTGATTGACGCCATCCGTCTGCGCTCGCTTCCGGTCCGGAATTCGGCGGAACTGCAGGTCGTCAACACGGTGCCGGAGTTCTACACTTCGGGATGGTACTCGGCCCGAAATCCTGCGTTTACTTATGCGCATTACGACTACGTCCGGCGCAACCAGCAGGCCTTCAGCGATGTGCTGGCGTTCGGAACCACTCGCTTCAACCTGAGCCAGGGTGGTGAATCGCGTTTTGCCGAGGCGCTCTACGTGTCGTCGAACTACTTCGATGTTCTCGGCGTCTCGCCCTTTATCGGCAGGCTCTCGTCGCCCGGAGCCGAAAAAGCGGACTGCCCGGATGCCGGTGCTGTTCTGAGCTATCCGTTCTGGCAGCGCGAGTTCGGCGGCGAGATGAATGTCACAGGCAGGAGTGTGAGCCTCGACGGCCGCAAGTTCCCGGTCATCGGCGTTGCGCCGAAGGAATTCTTCGGGCTCGAGCCGGCGCGCCGCTTCGATGTAGCGGTTCCCATCTGTGCCGACACGCTGATGATGCCCGCCGGCGAGAAGGGTCGCATCTACCGCAAAGACGCGTGGTGGCTGACCATGATCGGACGCCTGAAGCCCGGGTGGTCCGAGGAGAAGGCAACCAACCACTTCCGTGACCTCTCAGCAGGGTTGTTTCGCGAGACGCTGCCGGAGTCGTACCGCCCCGACGGCGCCAAGAAGTATCTGGCCAATAAGCTGAAGGTCGAGTCAGCCAGCGCCGGCGTCTCCCATCTGCGCCAGCGTTACGAGAGTCCGCTCTGGATCCTGCTGGCCACGACCGCTCTTGTACTGCTGATAGCCTGCGCCAATCTGGCGAATCTGCTTCTTGCCAGAGCCAGCACTCGCGAGCGTGAGGTAGCCGTACGACAGGCACTCGGGGCTTCGCGCCTCCGTCTTATTGCCCAGTTGCTTTCTGAAAGCTTTCTGCTGGCGGCCTTTGGTGGACTGTTGGGGGCCTTCCTGGCACAGGCTCTCAGCCGGGCACTCGTCGGTTTCCTCGACGCCGGGCAGCAACAGCTCCACCTCGGTCTCAACCTCGACCTTCGGGTGTTCGGCTTTACGGCGCTGCTCGCGTTTATCACCTGCATGCTGTTTGGCCTTGCTCCGGCGGTCCGTGCCTCACGTCAGGTGCCTGCAACGGCTATCAGGTCAGGCCGTGGAACGGCAAACAGCGCCGAGCGCAGCGGCCTTCGACGAGCGCTTGTGGTTTCCCAGATTGCTTTGTCGATGGTTTTGCTCGTTGGTGCACTGCTGTTCGGGCGAACGCTGCAGAACCTGCTGGCCGCGGAAACTGGAATGGTCACGGACAGCGTTCTGGTAGCCAGCGTTGACGCAAAGCTTCCAGATCTTCAGCCGGAGCGGCGCAACCAGGTGTTTGAGCAGTTGGAAGAGCGTATCAAGGCGCAGCCTGGGGTGGTGTCCGTCGGCCGTGTGTGGTTGAGTCCCTTCAGCGGATCGGGCTGGAATCAGGATGTGCAGACAGATAAAAGTGGCGGAAAGAAGGACGTCTGGATGAATCGTATCGGTCCAGGCTACTTCAAGACGATGCGGACATCGCTGCTCGCGGGCCGTGACTTCGACCACCGGGACGACCTCTCGGCCCCGAAGGTTGCCATTGTCAATGAAGCGTTCGCGAAGCACTTCTACAAGGGTGAGAATCCGGTCGGACAGACGTTCCGTGTCGAGGAGTCTGCCGACAAGCCGGACTCGATTTACCAGGTCGTCGGCCTGGTGAAGAATACCAAGTACCACGGTGTGCGTGAAGAGTTCCGCAACATCGCCTTCTTTCCATTCCGGCAGGACAAGAAACCGCCACAGGGCATCACGTTCATGGTGCAAAGCGCAGGTCCTCCGGCAGGTGTCATGTCAGGCATCCGTGCCCAGCTGATGGAGGTCAACCGTGAGCTTCTGGTCGAGTTCCGCATGCTCGACGTGGAGATTCAGCGATCGCTCCTGCGCGAGCGGCTGATGGCGAACTTGTCGGGCGGCTTCGGCGTGCTTGCGGGGCTGCTCTCGGCGCTTGGACTCTACGGCGTGATGTCGTACATGGTGGCGCGCCGGCGCAGTGAGATCGGCGTCCGCATGGCCATGGGTGCCGTCTGGACCGACATTCTTGGTCTCGTCTTCAAGGAAGCAGGAACGCTGGTCGTCGTCGGTCTGG
>DASQEG010000837.1:0-4760 GCA_035633775.1 Bryobacteraceae bacterium | reverse complement strand
AAATGCAAATCGCGCCGCATAGCGAGCGATTCCCGCAAGACTGGGATAGCAGCAGGTATATCTCCGACTCGGGTGTGAGCGCGCCCGTAGTGCAGGAGCGCACTGGCGAGCTGACTGCCGGAACGCCAGTCCTACGGATCCGAGTGGGCAACGTCGCGGCGAAGTTGGGCTGCTTCGCTGAGCGGCTCCAGCGCCGCCCGTGGATTTCCGGCACGCATGCGGGTCAGCCCCATGTCAGTAAGCGAGTAAGCCAGTGATGTTCGTACCGGGCCAGGAACCCTGGCCTGCGCCAGTTCCCTGCGCTCGATGTGGATAGCCTGCAAGATCTGTGCCGCAGCCTCATCGAAATTTCCGATGCGGGTCAGGCTGCGTCCAAGGCGCTTGTGGGCAAGCGCGAGCACGAGGCGCAGACTGCTGTCCGTGTTGCGGTGCGCTGCAAGTTGCGAGAGTATTCGAAGCACCTCACGGCGATGCTCCAGTGCCTCGGGAAAGCGCCCGAGACGATCGAAGTCTCCCGCAAGTTCCTGCAGGCTGTTGGCGATGGCACGCCGCGCCGCCGGGTCGCCGGGAACCTTGCGCAGCCACTCACGACGCAACGCGAGCGCACTCCCCTCTTCCTCGAGTGCGGCCTGATGATCTCCGGTCAGCGCGAGCACGTCGCTGATACGGGAATGTGCTCGCGCCTGGTCGCGGATTGCGGTCAGACTATGGGATCCTGAGGACCGATAAATGTGGAGGGCCTTGCGATAGCTCGCAAGCGCGGCTGGTGGATTCCCGAGGTTCGAAGCCTTGGGGCCGCCCTGAACGTCGCCAAGTCGTTCGTAAGCCGTCGCGAGGTTGTACTGCAGTGTCTTGTCATCCACCTTGTCCCGTGCCAGCCCGTCGAGGTAGTGCAGGACCTTTCGGGCAAGGACCGCGCGAGCGGCCGTCGTGCCGGGCAGATTTTCGAGCAATGGGTCCACTTCGTCAAGCAGCCCCCCGGCCAGCTCACGCATTTCGATGTATCTCTTGCGCGCCTCCTCCTCGCGAGAACGGGCCATGGCTCCCTCATAGACGGCAGCGAAGGCTGCCCCAAAGATCAGCACCGTCGCGACCGCGCCAGTCGCAGCTGCGGTGCGATGCCGCGCCAGAAACTTTCGAAAGCGATAGCGGACGCTGTCAGGACGTGCCCGTACCGGCCGACCTTCCAGGTAGCGGCGGAGGTCGTCGGCAAGCTTCTCAGCCGAGGAGTAGCGGCGGTCCGGCTCCGGATGCATTGCCTTGCGGACGATCACGTCGAGATCACCCGAAATCTGCGGCCCGTCCGTTTGCGTGGCTACACTGCTTGGCTTCGGGGCGTCACCGGCGAGCACTGTCCGGAGCATCTCCGCCACAGGCATGCTCGCCAAACGCCACGGCCTGCGGCCCGCAAGAACCTCATACAACAGAACGCCAAGCGAGTAGATATCGGTGGCGGTCGTGATGGCCTCGCCCGCAATCTGTTCAGGACTGGCGTAGTCGGGTGTAAGAAGGCGCTCGCTAACGATCGTTGTGTGGCTGCTTGTAGTGTCGGGGTCGACGATCTTCGCGATGCCGAAATCCAGCAGCCGTGGTCTGCCATCTGCTGTGACCAGAATGTTGGCAGCTTTCAGGTCACGATGGACAACCAGGTTGCGATGCGAGTACTCAACAGCATCACAGATCGGGAGGAACAGTCGTACCCGCTGATCGATGGTCAACTCGTTCGCGCGGCAGTACTCATCCAGAGCAACACCCGGCAGGAACTCCATCGCAAACCACGGACGCCCATCAGGTGCCACTCCTGCGTCAAAGAGCCGTCCGATGTTGGGATGGTTGAGGCGGCTTAGAATCCGACGCTCGTCATCGAAGCGGCGCAGGATGACCGCCGTGTCCAAGCCTCGTTTCAAGACTTTGATTGCGAAAATCTGGCCGGACTCTTCGCCCTCGCGCACTGCGCGATAGACAGTGCCGACACCGCCTTCGCCGACAGTCGAAAGCAGGCGATATGGTCCGAGCCGAGTGCCTTCAAACGCCGCCTGATCGTGCTGGTCGATCAGCTCGATGCCGGCCGCGATGGCGGGCTGCTCAATGAAGCTTTCCGCATCACCGCTCCACTCGAGCAGGCTGTCAACTTCTGCTCGCATCTCTGCCGAGACACACGTCTCGTTCAGGAATTGAGATCGCTCGCCGGGCGGCAGCTCCAGAGCCGTAGCAAGGATGTCCTTGACCTGCGCCCAGTGTTCTTTCTGTGCTTGCGGACTCACAACGAGAGGAACTCTCAATTATCGCATCCGCGCTTGTAACCGGGTGAGTACTGCTGTGGTCGAACGGGCACGCGCATGAGCAACGTAAGCGAATACCTGGATGTGATTGTCGTCGGCGGCGGACCGGCCGGCCTGAGTGCCGCCCTGGTGCTGGCGCGGGCCCGACGACGAGTACTGGTGGTGGATGCCGGCAACCCCCGGAACGCCGCTTCAAACGCCATGCACGGCTTTCTGTCGCGCGACGGAATGCCTCCTCGAGAATTCCTCAAGCTGGCCAGGGAAGACGTAAGGCACTATGGCGTGGAACTGCGGGAAGGGTCGGTGGAGGACATACGGCCCTGCGATACCGGATTTGAAGTGAGTCTCGGAAACGGTGCCGACCTTCATTCCCGGAAGGTGTTGCTTGCAACCGGCGTGGTGGACCGGGTACCGCAGCTGAACGGGATTGAGAAGTTCTACGGCAAGTCTGTTCATCACTGCCCCTACTGCGATGGCTGGGAGCATCGTGATGGGCGCGTGGCGGCGTATGGAAACGGGAAGGCCGGTGCCATGCTGTCGATAAAGTTGAAGATCTGGACAGAGGATGTCGTGCTTTGCACTGATGGGCCATCGCGTATACCCGAGCCGCAGCGCGGCCGACTTGCCCGGCTGGATGTGAGGGTCATCGAGAAGAAAATCGCGCGCCTCGATGGCGTGCCTCCACAGCTGGAGCGAATTGTTTTCGAGGATGGCACAGCGCTCGATCGGACGGGCATGTTCTTCGGTACGGGTAACGCCCAGCGATCGGACCTGATCTCCAGACTCGGTTGTGACATGACCAGAAAGGGTGCCGCCCGCATTAGCCGGGGCCAGCGCTCAACGGTTCCCGGAGTGTTTATCTGCGGAGACGCAGCCGAGGATTCGCAGTACGTTATCGTTGCCGCTTCGCACGGGGCGCGCGCGGCCATGGCCATCAATCAGGATCTGCTCGAAGAAGACTTGCGCTAGAACCCACGAACACATAACACGCACCCGGCGCTCGCATTCGCTGCCCTCGGCAAGGGGACCCAACTTTGGCTGCTCTCGCGCCTGTGCAGGCAACGACCAATGTCGATCAGAGCTTACGACGGGCTCCACCATCACGCGTCAGGCGATCACGAAACATCTCCGAGTGATGAAAAGAGCCATGTTGGTCCGCTGCTCCGCACAGGGCCGGGAGCGGGTCTGGGCACTTGACGGTCGGCGCCTACCGACATTTCAACGCTCATTATCCGTCGAGCCGCGCAGACGTGCCGCCTGAGCGAGCAGGTAGTTGCGTTCGGGCAGGCTAGCGGTCTTCAGAGCCGCGGCCCGATAATGGACGAGGGCACTCGTCGCATCTCCGGCCATTTCATGTAGGTGACCGAGCACAGCGTAGACGCGGTGATGGTTCTTCAGGCGCTCGTCGTGCCGGATGTTTTCTACAAGCAGCAGACCTTCGTGAGGACCTCGGGCCATTGCGACGGCGACTGCATGGTTGAGCCGGACGACCGGACTGTCCGCAATCCTGATCAACAACTCATACAGCCCCATGATCTGCGCCCAATCCGTGTCCGCTGCCGTCGTGGCCTGGTCGTGCACAGCGGCGACCATCGCCTGCAATTGATATGGACCGACTGAACGTTGTGCAAGCGCGCTTTCGATCCGCGCAATGCCTTCGGCGATCAGGTTCCGATCCCATTGGGTCCGGTCCTGCTTGTCGAGCGGGATCGGCTCACCATCGGGGGAAGTTCGGGCGAGACGCCGGGCATGCGTCAGAAGCATCAAGGCCAGCAAACCATCGATCTCAGGCTGCGGCGGCCGCCGTGCGTCACGCCACCGCTCTTCCAGCAGGCGTGTGAGGCGAATGGCCTCTGCTGCAAGGTCAAGGCGCTGCAGGGATTCGCCTGCGCTCGCCGCATAGCCTTCGTTGAATATGAGGTAAAGAACGTGCAGGACGCTGCGGATGCTGCTAACCTCATCGCTCGGGTGTGGCATCCGGAATGCCACACCCGACTCCTTGATGGCCTGCCTCGCACGGCTGATGCGCTGTGCCATTGTTGGCTCCGGGACAAGGAAGGCCTTTGCAATTTCCGCTGTGTTCAAACCGCCGACCGCACGAAGAGTGAGCGCGATTGCCGACGCCTGCGTAAGTGCGGGGTGGCAGCACATGAAGAGCAGAATGAGCGTGTCGTCTCCCTCGCCAGGAAAATCGGCGTATGCCGCCGCCATCGCATACCCGGTCTCTAAGGCGGACTCAGTTTCTCGACGCCGCCGGGCGACATCGCGGCGGACCTCATCGGTCAGCCGCCGCGATGCAACCTGAATTAGCCAGCCGCGCGGATTGTCAGGTACGCCTTCGCGCGCCCATCGCGTTACCGCGGCGAACGATGCCTCTTGTACTGCATCTTCGGCCGCAGCCAAATCCCCATAGCGGCGAATCAGAGATCCAAGAACCTGCGGCATGAGGTCACGCAACAGGTGCTCAAAATGCGGCTG
>DASQEG010000836.1:0-5017 GCA_035633775.1 Bryobacteraceae bacterium | reverse complement strand
GTGCTCGTCGGTGTTGTGAACTGGTGGCTTACGGGATGGATGCCCAATACTGTTCCACCAAACTTCGACTTTGGAGCACGAGGTCTTACGGGCATACCTGCGATGGATACAACGCGGCTGACTGCTATCTGGTCGGTGCTGTGTGCCCTGACGTTGGCAAATTTTGCCGTTGTGATCTGGTGTATGGCTTCTCGCATTCCGGGAGTTATGTCGAGCCTGAATGCAGCCGTTGGTGGAGCGATGCTTGCAGCGCTCAATACGGCATCTGAGTACGGGTTTGGCGCCGTCATCGCCGCGCTTCCGGGCTTTCGGATAGTGAGCACCACGGTTTCCGCGTCCATTCAGGACCCGCTTGTTAACGTGGCGGTGACCACAAACGTGCTTGCGGGAATCACCGGGTCAGCCTCGGGAGGCATGAGCCTGGCCCTGGGAGTGATGAGCGAAACGTGGGTCGCGCGTGCGGCCGAGGCGGGTATCTCACCCGAGGTGCTCCACCGAGTAGCAGCGATGGCAAGCGGAGGCATGGACACGCTTCCGCATAACGGAGCGATCATCACGTTGCTCGCGATCACCGGCTTAACGCACAGGCAATCGTATCCGGATATCCTTCTGCTGACGCTCGTTAAGGTTTTGGCTGCATTCTTCGTTGTTGCTGTTCACCAATGGACGGGCATCGTGTGAGGACATCAAGCACACGATGCCCTTCGAGTTGCTCGCCGCGGCCGAGATGAATTGATCGTGACCGTCACGTACGAACGACCGGAGCACGCCGATGCTGGAAACCCGGCACTCGCCGACAGCCTAAGATGGGTAGCAGAAAATGCGCTGCTTTCTTCTTCTGCTGCTCGCGTTCGGTTTATCCGGCGCCGATTGGCCTCAGTTTCGTGGTCCGAATGCCTCCGGACTCTGCCCTTCCTGCGGGCAACTGCCAACCGAGTTCGGGCCGCAGAAGAACGTTCTGTGGAAGACAGCTCTGCCCGTGGGGAACTCATCGCCCATCATCACAGGAGATCGCATTTTTCTCACCGCTTCTGAGGGCGATGACTTAGTCACGTTGTGCGTGAACCGCAGCACCGGTAGAGTTCAGTGGCGACGATCCGTCCGTGCTGCCAGGCGCGAAGCCCAGCACACCCTGAATGACCGCGCGGCGCCCACCGCAGTGACGGATGGAAAGAGCGTCTTTGTGTTCTTCGCTGATTTCGGCCTGATTGCCTATGACTTCACAGGTAAACAGCGATGGCACTTGCCGCTTGGACCCTTCAACAGTCTGCACGGGGTAGCTGCATCGCCCATCTATGCGGATGGACGAGTGATTCTCGTCTGCGATCAGGACACCGACTCCTACATGGTCGCGGTCGATGCAGACAGTGGGAAGATCATATGGAAAACATCACGCGACGTCAGCAACGGATACTCCACGCCTGTCATTTATCGACCGCCCCACGGTCCCGCACAAATCATCGCACCTGGCTCCTACCAACTCACCGCGTACTCCATCGTGGATGGTGAACCGCTCTGGTTCGTCCGGGGTCTCACCAGCCAGCCAAAGTCGGCGCCAACAATTGCCGGTGACGTTGTCTACTTCAATGGTTGGACGGTCGGAAACGATGCGGGGCAGCAAGTCGAGTTACCCATCTTCGCCGAGGTGATCGCCTCGAGCGATGCGAATAAGGACGGCAAGCTCTCTCAGCCGGAACTTCCACGGCCGTGGCAGCCTACAGGAACCTGGCGAGCAATCGACTTGGATCGGGATGGGTTTCTGAACGAAAGGGAATGGACATTCTTCCGCTCTCGTCGTTCCTCGCGCAACGGTGTCCTGGCTGTAAGACTGGGAGGCCGGGGCGACGTGACAGACACGCACGTACTCTGGCGATTCGAAAAGTCGCTGCCCGACGTGCCGGCGCCGCTCGTTTACCAGGGCGTAGTCTTCCTCGTTCGAAGCGGCGGAATCGCGACCACTCTCGACGCTCAGACGGGAAAGGTAATCAAGCAGGCGCGGTTGACTGGCGCGCTCGAAGATTACTACGCCTCACCTGTCGGTGTCGACGGCAAGCTGTACATCGCGAGTGAACACGGCAAGGTCGTGGTATTGCGTGCTGCCGGGGACTGGGAGATTCTGGCGATCAACGAGTTCGATTCAGGCATCTACGCAACTCCGGCTATAAGCGAAGGCCAGATGTACATTCGGACCCGCAACGCCCTTTACGCCATTGGGTCATCGAACTAAGTGTGGCACCTTGCCCGGTGTGTCCGTCGCTCAGAGAACCTGGACAGTCACTCCCGCAAGGAGGCACCGATCATTTCTTCTTCAGTTCTATGGTGAAGCGGCCCGGTTTGTTTTCCGGATCGCGAAAGATGATGTAGTAGGTCGCGAGACCTTCCGCTACTTCGGGCAGGGTGAAGCTGGCGACGCCCGAGCCGCGAGCGAGTTCCTTCAGGCTACCGTCCGCAAACGCGACGAACGGCTTTCGCTCACCGCCCGAGACGGTTACCTCGACGACGTCGCCGCTCTTTCCGTTAAAGACGAGAGCGCAGTACTGCGGTTTTCCACTGCATTCCATTTCGGCGCTCTTCTGGGCGTAGTCGATGTCGCCCAGAATGGCAACCTCGGCAGGTGGAAAGCTTTCAGCAGCGAGGCCGAACGCACAGGCGGCCAGCAACGCAAGGGAGAGTCTCATGACCGTGAGACGCGCCAGATCGGCCCACGGCATCACCTATTGGAACCGCGTTCTGAACATCGCCGGTCAGCGAGCCGGCGATCTACTCGACAGTCGTCACCTTGGTGATCCGTTCGAACTTGCCCGGCTCCCGCCCGAGCAGGTAGCCAAGACTGAGCGAAATCATCTGAGTAGGCAACAGCTCCATGATGGGACGCAGCGCCTCATCGATTCCAGGCAGCGCGAAAGGACCATCCGGCACGCTGAACCCGCAAAGGTGCGCGCTCGCGCCAGTCGCCCGAACGTCCCTGACCAGCGCACGATTCATCTCGCTCACTTTGTCGCTGCCCTCGAAAACTACCACAAATGAATTCGCATCGAGCATCTCGAAGGGCCCGTGCCGGAGTGCCGCGCTGCTCATTCCCTCTGCATGGAAATGCGCAGCCTCCTTCTGCAGCATGGCGCCGAGCCCCACAGCGGCGAGGGACGAGCCGCGACCCGCGAAGAACACGTGCTTGAAGCCATGGAGGCGCCCTACAAGCGACTCGACGTGATCCCGCCAGCGCGACAGATACTCTTCTGCTGCAGGAGCGGCAGTTTCCAGCACCGCCCGGGCAACTCCAGGATCTTCCCCGGTCAGGTGTTGCGCCAGCCAGTAAAGAGCCGCGACCGACGCAACCGCCGTCTTGCACGCCACCCCTCCTTCCTCGCCGGCGCTCGTCAGTACCGCCAGTTGGGAACCCTGAGCAAGGGGTGACGCCGGCGTGTTGGTGACTCCTATGTAGAACGGTCCCTGCCCCTCGAGCAAGCGAACCACCTCTGCACTGGCCCCTGACTGCGAGACCGCAATAATCACGTTCTCTGGTTGCAGCAGGTCGGGCATGGAGTGAAGCAGTTCCGACGTTTCGGCCATGATCGAATCGAAGCCGCAACTGATCAGGCGGAGGTGCAGCGGGTGCAGGAGCTGATAGGAGCCACCCATGCCAGTTAAGACCACGCGGCGTAACCTCCGCGTCTTCAGGCTGTCGCGGATGGCGCCTATATCGGTGATGGGCGAAAATCCCGCAACGGTGTCGCGCAGAGCACGAGGCTGGTCCAGAATGTCTGAGCAGTAGGCCCCCTGAACTTTCTCGAATGCAATCACGGCATCAACACTTTCCTGTGGATTAGTCACTGTAACGCACATCCCGGATTTCTACTGCGGCTCAGACCGGCCCCCCAGCAGATCAGGTTGTGTCAAAGAATGCCATACCTGCTCCGATCGTTCTGATCACGCTCATGCTCCTCTCGGCCTCGGCAGCCAAATGGGCGCGTTCCGTGGGCCGAATGCCAGTGGCATGCTTTGACGGCAACCCCGCCCTCCCCAGTGCTCATGAGAGCGTAAGCGCACAGTCGCCAGCTCCTGTCCGATGGTGACCGATGCTGCTGTGCCGGTCAGAATTGCGTTCACTTACCTGGAAGTGATCACTGGCGCGCCATGCTTTCGTACTTCAACCTGGCCTCGCGAATGATCTGCTCTACGTGCTTGCGCTGCCCGTCATTGCGGAAGTTGTTGCGGCGCTGAACCAGATCTGACAGTCGATCGATCCACCGGATGAACATCGCTGCCGACTCGCCGTTCGGAGTCATCGGCTTGCCTTCTGCCTCAAGGTACACAGGAGCGGAATGCGCCTGTGCCGTGGCCCCGAGAGTTCGCGGGTCCGAGCGGCCCGCAACGCGCAGCGCCACCCACCCGCTCCCGGCATTGGGCAGTCCCCACGACAATTGTGTTGCTCGACCACCGTTGACGGGAACAGTGTGAACCACTTTTCCATTTAGCACGATCTCGGCCTTGTCTATCGCAGTGGGAGACTCGATCCGTGCCGAAACTTTGAGCGAGAGCGGAGCGCCGGCCGCCGACCGGACGGTCTCTCCCGGACCGCCGCCGTTGACTGTCAGGTCGAGCATAGGGCCGTTCGTCACAAAGCTCCGGCCAGCGCGCATTCCCGTCATCCACTCGGCGTAGGAGAGCGGCTTTTGCGATCGCACAAGAATTCGGCTGTTGCCCGGAAGCTGATTGATGCTCCTCCAGTTGGCAAACGTATCAGTGCCGGCGCCTGGGGCAATCCTGAAGCCGCAGTTGAGCAACTCATACCAGATTTCCGCCGCCACCGGTCCCCACGGATAGATGTCGACGGCGTCCACCTGGCCAAGTGCAGCCGTCACCGGTAGTTCCTTGGCCGAGACCGTGAAGTCGAACGGATCCCGTGTCATACCGACGATCGGATGAACATAGGCGACGACACCGCCGCCTTTTCGAGCCTGCTCGGCAACGATGGTATTTGAAGGGTAATCGTACGGCTGAGGCGTTCCTTCGAAAC
>DASQEG010000835.1:0-5695 GCA_035633775.1 Bryobacteraceae bacterium | reverse complement strand
AGGTGCTGTGCTGATCGATCGTCGAGAGCGGAACCCGCAGCAGATCGGAATAATGTACGTTGCCAGCGCCGATCACGGCGATCTGTCCCGGCACTCGTATTCCCGCCTCCAGAGCGGCCTTCAGAACGCCTGCTGCCACCGGGTCGTTGTAACAGACGACCCCATCGGGAGGTGAACCGCCGGCCAGCAAGGTATGCATCGCCCGGTAGCCGCCTTCCTCGCTGAACTCGCCAGCAACCACCCACGATGCGGGCACATCAATGTCGTGAGCTGCGCATGCCTCGCGAAAACCTTTGAGGCGGCCACTGGCAGTGGTGGTCTCCGGCCCTCGAATGTGCGCAAGCCGCCGACAACCCTGCCCGATCAGGTGCTCGGTCGCAAGTCGTCCGACAGTCTCATCGCTCACTCCGACGAAGTTCGCCTTCAAACCCGCGATTTGACGGTCAATGAGGACGTAGGGAAGCTTTTCCTGTTCAATCAGCTTGAAGATGCGATTCTGCCTGGTACCTTGCGCCGCGGCTGCGGCGATAATCAAGCCGTCCACCCGCCTTGCCAGGAGACCCTCGATCTCCTGTCGCTCTACTTCCAAGTCTTCTTCGGAATAGGCAATAAGGACGTTATAACCGCCGAGTCTCATCTTCCGGCTGACACCTTTCGCCACTTCAGCGAAGAACGAGTACATTAGGTCGGGGCAGACGAGTCCGATCAAATAGGTCCTCCGCGTCACGAGGCTGCGGGCTACCCAGTCCGGCTGATAGTTCAGCTCCTTGGCGCGCTTCAAGACGCGTCGTCGGGTTTCCTGGCTTATGTAGCCCTGGTTCCGCAGAACTTTCGAAACAGTAACCACGGAGACATGCAAGTCCTCCGCGATATCCTTCATTCGGACCGGCATAGAGTAGCTTTATGATACCGCTATGCGCGTTCGGTCAAATCGCTGATACGGCTCGGGCAAGGTATCGCCGCTGAGTAGCCTCGACCACGCCAATCTTTGCTAGAACTCGAGCCGGAGAGCCACTTCGGTCTGCCGGCTTTGGTTCGCCTGTCCGAACACAACGCCGAAATTGCCCGTTCCGAACTGCGTATTCGGAGCCGAGAATACGGTGTGGTTCAGCAAGTTGAACGACGAGCCACGCAGCCGGAATCTCACCCGTTCGTTCAATGGGAAGTCTTTCGTCAGGGTCAGGTTGACATTGTTCATGCCCGGGCTTCGAATGCTTCCGATGCGAGTGCCGGCGTTGCCGAACGTAAAGTCTTTCGGCTGCGCAAACGCCGCTGTGTTGAAATAGCCCCTCAGCCGGTCGTTGATCGAGCCCGAGATTCCCTCCGTTGGGTCACCCACAACGTCCGGAAACTGAGGCCCTGCCCCGGCCGCGAAAATGCTCGGTCGCGCAAGCGAGAACTCCAGCGGGAAACCGGACTGGAAGGTACTGAACGTCGCGATGTTCCAGCCGCCCAACACGTAATCGACCCCCCGCGGAGCATGGCGCAGGTACCGGCGGCCCCGGCCCACCGGAACATCGAACGCACCCGTGATCGTCACGCGATGAGGAACATCGAACTGGCTCACCGAGCGTGCAGATCGCCGATCATACGCGTTTTGAATACGAGCGATATCATTGATCGACTTTGACCACGTGTAGGTCACGATAGCGGTTATCCCCGCTGTCATTCGCGTCTCGAACTTGCTCTGACGCGCATGGTAGATACTGTTGCCGTAACCTCCATAGAGCCGCTGCACGCTGCCAAAGTGCGGATACGGTCGAAGGAGCTGCTGCCGCTGCACACGAGGCCCGGCCAGCGGCCCTGAAGTGAAAATCCCGAAGAACGGATTGGGCACCGTTTCGAGTAGTGACGCTCCCTGGGACAAGTAAACGGGATCCAACTGGTTCAACTGCTCCGGGTCACCCGTAGACCACTGCCCGCCGGGTACGATCTTGATTCCGCGGCTGCCCACGTAGCCGACTTGAAGCACCGATCCGCGAACGACTTCACGCTGCACGTTGAAGTTCCACGTGTGAAACATGGCCGTGCGATCACTTGGATCGATAAACGAGATATTCTGGCCAGCGAGCGTAGCAAGACCCTGCGACTTGCCGACCGGCGTCAACAGCCCGTTCGGGAACGGATTGCTCAGTCGATCCTTCGGAGTGATCCCATCCTCAGACACGACGAAGGGAGTGCTGACGCTAAATCCCGTAGGTTCAACAGAACCCACCGTGGGAATGTAATGCAGAGCATAGCCTCCGCGGAATACCGTACGCTCGGTAAGGCTGTAAGCAAAGCCGAAACGCGGTGCGAAGTTATTGCGGTCGGGGTTGTACAGTCCTCGAGGCTGACCGCCTTCTCCAGCAAACAACAAACCGCCGCGAAGGTTCAGCCCCGGCACCTGGATAGGGCTGGCGACCGTGGTATCGAAGCCCCGTGTGGTCCGATCGTAGCGTTCGGTCCGCGGCGTCTCATATTCATAGCGAAGCCCGAGGTTCAAGGTAAGCCTGCGCGTGATCCGCATGTCGTCCTGCACGAAACCTGCGTAGTACTTGTTCAGGATGGAAACGCCGGTGTCGGTCGTCAACGATCCGGTGCCCAGGCCCAGCAGGAACGACGCAACAGGAAAGCCGGTATTGCTGGTCGGAGTATCGGCGCGCGGTCCGTCCGTCCAGGAGTTGCTGAAGCTGAAGTTGCCCGATGGATGATTGTTGCCGAAGAAGTTCCCATACAACAAGCGCGTGTCGAGTCCAACACGCCAGACGTGCCTGCCTCGCACGTGCGAGAAGTTTGTTTGCAAGCTCCACGTATGGCCGACGTTCTCGATATACCCGCTACCCGCCAACCCTTGAAACCCGGTAATACCAACTGTCGGCACCGCGGGGCTTTGCACCTGGCCGATGAAGCTCGGCGCGAACCCGACGGAAGCCAGGTCGAATCCGTCTGACCATGGGCGGTTCCGCTCCGTACCTCTGGCGTATCCCACACGCACGTCGATCGAGCTCTGCGGGCTGAGGATCACGCTATTACCCCAGGCGAACCCACGATGGGGCCTTGTCACTACGTTTCGCCCGGGGGTACCGATTCCTTCGAACTGGAACCCGAAATTGAAGAATCCCTCGCCCGTATTCAGGCGGAAGAAAGTGCTGTAGTTCGGGCTAAACACATGATCCAACTTGAACGCGAACATGTCGAAGTTCCGCGGCCATTTGAAGTTGAACGTGAAGTTCTGCACCCACGGCTGCGTGGAAGAGGCGCTGGGTGTATTCGGCAGGGGCAGCAAATCCATGAGTCCGCGAGCCACCGGGTCCTGACGATTCAAAGGAATTACGTTTCCGGGGAATGGGTCGCGTGTAGGAACGCCATTCACCAGACGCACCGAGAATGGATCGTAGATTGCGGCGGATACTTCGGAGAAGTCGCCCGCGCGCATCTTCGCCGTCGGTACGCTGCTGGTGTGCGAAGCGCCTACGCCTTCGCGCCCAGCCTCATAACTGCCGAACCAAAACGTGCGGTTCCGGCCGCGATACAACCCGGGTATCTGAACGGGGCCTCCGATCGCAGCCCCCCAATTATTCGAAGCAAAAGCAGGCAGCGGCTGATTAAGCCCCCTCGGAAAAAAGTTATTTGCGTTCAGTGCTGAGTTCTGATGGAAGTAGTACAGGGATCCGTGCAGGTCGTTGGTTCCTGACTTGATTACCATGCTGGCGATGGCGCCGCCTGATCGGCCGAACTCTGAGGACACCGTGCCTGTCTGCAGCTTGAACTCGGCTACCGAATCCACGGCGGGTACCCAGGCAGCGATGTTCAGACCGCGGTTGACGTTCACCGTGTTAATTACTCCGTCCACCGAAACGTCGTTCGACGTGTTCGGCGCACCGTTGGCAGAAAACGAGATGTTCGACGCGGTGTCGTTCGGTCTCACGTCTTCGCCGTAGCGATTGGCCACAATACCCGGAGCCACAGAGAACATGAACAAACTGCTCCGCCCTTTCAGCGGAAGATTGTCCTTCAATGCGCTGGACACGTTAGTACTCAGGTCGGACGTATCAGTTTGCACCCCCGGCGCCTCAGCGGTTACCTGGACAGTTTGGGCCGCGTCGCCCAACTGCATGGCGGCGTCGAAGCGAACGTTCGCCCCCACCTGGAGCTGGACGTTGTCCCGTTGAAGGGTTCGAAAGCCAGGGGCCTGCACGGAGACCGTGTAAGTTCCTAACGGAAGATACTGAACAAGGTAATACCCTGCGTCATTGGTGGTCGCAACCCGCTCCACGCCCGTTTCGACGTGCTTTACCGTCACGGAGGCGTTCGCAATGGCGGCACTCGACGGATCCGTTACAGTCCCCTGGATAGTTGCGCGGAAATCCTGGGTGTACCCAGCGACAGCAAGCATCAGAGCGGTTAGAGCAACACGTGGCAGCATGGCAGATCACTCCCTTTTCGAAGCAGCTCCCGCACCTTGAACCAGGGCCGGGGCGGACGAGGCTTTCTGAGTAAGTATGTTACACAGACTTTCTGGCGGATACGATACCGTTGTCATCTTAACGGATTTGGCATCTGCATCTTTGAACCCCTCCATCCTGGCACACTCTGAGGGTAAACGTTTTTCTACGAGGATTCTTGGCTCGAAAGCACAATGTGACTAGTGGTTTTGCCGATGAAGCTGTGATAGACTTCCGTGTCCATGAGGGCTTCTCGCTCCTGACCGTCCTCTGACGATCGGGCATGAGACTGGCCCTCAACCTTCGATCGACTCGAAGATGACCGTCGACCTTTGGGGGCTCGCCATGTTGCTTCTTCTCTCGCGGACACTGCGGTTTTGCGCACCTTCCGTCTTTGCCGTGTGCCTGCTGGTCGGCTTCAGTCCGACGGCAAACGGCCAGGTACTTAAGGGTCAGATTCTTGGGTCAGTAACCGACTCCTCCGGCGCCGTCGTGCCGGGGGTTGGTGTCACCCTCAGCGACGTCACCAGGGGCCTTCAAAGTTCGGCGCAGACTTCGGACGACGGCAACTATGTCTTCGTGAACCTGGACCCAGGCGTGTATACCCTCACAGTCGAGCGGACCGGATTCCAGCGCCTAATCCGCAGCAACATCGACCTGCAACCAAATACGACCGTGCGCGCAAATTTCGAACTGCAGCCTGGAAACGTCTCGGAGATGGTCCGGGTGGATGCATCCGTACCGATTCTGCAGACGGACCGCGCGGATACGGGGGGTAAGATCGAGCAAATCCAATTGCAATCGATGCCGCTGCCTCTGAATCGTAACTACGCCGGGCTGCTGGTGCTGGTGCCAGGTGTTGGGCGTCCTTCGCGTCAGCACTCTTCCTTTTACAACTCGCAGGACAGCCTGTCGGTCCGGGTGAATGGACAGGGTCGGCAGTTCAACAACTTCCAAATTGAAGGCATCGAGAACAAGATCGATAACGGGAACCTCACCGCACTCGTGCCCCCGGCGGAAGCGATTCAGACCGTAGACGTGAGCACATCAAACTTCGATCCTGAATTCGGAAACGCAGGCGGCGCCGTTACGAACGTGACGTTACGGTCCGGTTCGAACAACTATCATGGCAGCCTCTTTCACTTCCACCGTAACGAGAATGTCCAGGCACGGAATACGTTTGCCCGCTCAAAAGCGCCGACGGTGTACAACCAGTTCGGGGGAACCTTCGGAGGACGCGTTGTTCGCGACAAGATGTTTATCTTCGG
>DASQEG010000834.1:0-8548 GCA_035633775.1 Bryobacteraceae bacterium | reverse complement strand
CAGTTCTACGTGAACGGACAGACCGGCAATGTGCTGCAGACTCCGATTGCGCTCGCGAATCAGCGTGACCGTTCGGGCCACACACTCCCCAACGCCCTCCGCTTGCAGATCACCAAGGAGATCCCGGTAGACTTCCGCCTGCCCGGCCGCCAGAACGTGAACGAGCAGATGGTCTACGCAGTCCTCTATAACCTGCTGCACGCGCTGCTCAGCGTCGGAGTGGGCGTATGTGGCAACGGGATCGTGAAACCGCTCGCGGGCCGCACCGAAAGCTTCGGCTCGCGAAACTGAGTGGCCAGTCGAGCGCGTCAGGCGGCATTCCGCATCCTTTTGCGCGTGGACCAGGGTGCCTGGGCATCGGAGCTTCTCGCCCGGGAAGGTCTTTCAGCCGCCGACGCCGGACTAACGACAGCGATCGTGTTCGGCGTTCTCCGACACCAGGCACAACTGGACTTCGTCCTCTCCGAACGCGTCACGCTGAAGAAGCTCGATCCGGAGGTCCTGATCAGCCTGCGTATTGGTGCGTACCAGCTGCTGTTCCTTGACCGGGTACCTGTACACGCTGCTGTGAGCGAAAGCGTTGACCTGGTGAAACGCGCGCGCAAGTCCTCTGCCTCCGGCCTGGTCAACGCCGTATTGCGACGCGTGGGCCGTACCGTGCCCGAGTGGCCATCACGTGAAGTCCGGTGGTCGATGCCTGCATGGCTGCTGGAGCGCTGGGATGCAGAGTATGGCGCGGAAACCTCCGAACGGATTGCTGCGGCGTTTCTGCAAACACCGGAGACCTGGGTCCGCAATCCGCCCGCCACTGTGCAGGCGGAACCTGCCGCTGACGTTCCCGGTGCCTGGCGCCTTGTCAGCGGATCCGCCGAGGGCCTGCGTGTTCAGGACGTTGGCTCGCAAACCGTCGTTCCACTGCTCGAATTGCAGGCCGGCATGCGGTTCCTCGACGTATGTGCCGCGCCGGGGAACAAGACGGCACAGGCACTCGAGACCGAAGGTGTCACGGCAGTGGCCTGCGATCGCTACGATCACCGGCTTCGAAATGTGAGTGGCTGCGCGCGTGTCGTTCTCGATGGCACGGAGCCCCTGCCCTTCCGCCCGGTGTTCGATCGCATTCTGGTGGACGCTCCGTGCTCGGGGACGGGAACCCTCGGCCGTAATCCCGAGATTCGCTGGAAATTGAAGCCCGGTGACATTGAGGAACTCCACACGCGTCAAGTCGCCATCCTGCGCAACTCACTCCAGCTTCTGAACGCAGAAGGCAGGCTGGTGTACGCAACCTGCTCATTGGAATCACGCGAGAATCAGGATGTGGTCGCCGCCTCGGGTGCCGAGGTGCTGCGGGAGCATCGACGCATTCCCGGCATCGACGCCGGCGACGGCTTCTACGCGGCTGTGCTGCGTCGATAGATCACAGCCGCCAGGTGCGAATCCTCCATCCGTCGGCGCCTACGGCTGCGCGGGAGCTTTCTTCGTCCACTCGCCGATCCAGTCAAGGAAGCTGCGATACCAGAACAACGAGTTCTGCGGTTTAAGGATCCAATGGCCTTCGTCCGGGAACAGGACGATCTTCGACGGCACCTTCATCATCTGCAGCGCTGTGTAGAGCTGCATTCCCTGGCCGACCGGAACACGGTAGTCCAGTTCGCCGTGGAGGACCAGTGTCGGTGTCTTAAACTCCTTCACGTAGTAGCTGGGCGACCACTTCTCGTACACCTCAGGGTTGTCCCATGGCATTCCGCGGAACTCCCATAGAGGAAACCACAGCTCTTCGGTCTCGCCCGCCATACTGCGCAGATCAAACACACCAGCGTGGGATACCAGAGCCTTGAACCGTGTGTTATGTCCGAGGATCCAGTTGGCCATGTACCCGCCATAAGAGCCTCCAGCCGCCGCCATCCGATCTCCGTCGGCCCACGGCTGTGACGCTACCCGATCCACCACCGACATGATGTCCTCATAAACCCGGCCGCCCCAGTCCTGGTTGATCTCGTCTGTGAACTTCTGCCCATAGCCCGTCGATCCGCGCGGATTTGGCATCACAACGACGAAGCCGGCAGATGCAAACACCTGCGGGTTCCAGCGATAACTCCACGACTCGCCCCACGCACCCTGGGGACCGCCGTGAATCAGGAGCAGCACGGGATGCTTGGCATCGGGTTTGAAGTTTGGCGGCTTGACGATGAACGAATGGATTCGCGTCTTATCCGCACTGCTCTCCACCCACATCTCTTCAAGCGGAGTCAGCTGGTGCGCGTTCAGGAGCGCCTCGTTGAGGCCGGTCAGAGCTACAGGCGCTCCGCCGGTTGAAGCAGCGCGATAGATCTCGGGGGGACGGGACCCGCTGCTCTCGCTGTAGACCATCGTCTTGCGATCGGGCGTGAACTGCACATCGCCGACGTGGCTGCTGCCCCCGAGCACGGGCCGTGCGGAGCCACCCGTCGCGAGCTTCGTATAAAGGTTGGCGCGCCCCCGATCCTCCACGACATAAAACAGTCGTGACGAATCACCCGCCCAGACGATCTCCTCAACGTTACGATCCTCGCCTGGCGTTAGATCACGGATGCTTCCCGTTGCACGCTCGAGAAGCATCAGCCGCCAGCGATCGGACTCATACCCGGCACGCTCCTGCGAGCGAAAGGCCAGCAGCTTCCCGTCCGGCGAGTAAGCCGGCGAGCGCTCCGCCCCGCCACCGGTCGTAAGCCGCTTGGGTTCCCCTCCCGCGAGTGGCACCGTGAATACATCGCTGTTTGTACTTGTCGCGCCGTCGCGATCCATGTTGGTGACATATGCAACCTCCGCTGAATCCGGCGAGACAGCGTAATCGTCCGGCCCGCCGAGCGAGAACGGTGGAACATCATGGGTGCCAGGTGTGAGGTCGCGAGCGGCGCCTCCTCCGATCGGTGCAACCAACAGGTGGCTGCGCGTCGTTCCCTGCCATTCGTTCCAGTGCCGATAAAGCAGGCCCGTGTACACGCGCGGCAGCGTCTTCCCTTTCTCCGCCTCAAGCCGTTTCGCGTTGCAGGGATCGTCATTGCAATCCGGGTATACGAAGCTTGAAAACAGCACGTGCTTCCCGTCGGGAGTGACAATGACACCGCCGGCGCCCGTAGAGATCGTGGTGATCTGCTTCCCGTCGGAACCGTCCGGGTTCATACTCCAAACCTGATTAGTTCCCGTGCGGTTGCTGATGAAAACGATTCGCTTGCTGTCGGGCGTCCAGCGCGGCCGCTGATTGCTGCCCTCCTTTGTGATGGGAACCGGTGTGCCGCCGCTCAGGGGCACGACGTAGATCTGCTTCGGCCTCGCGTTTTTGTCAACGTCCGGACGCTCGACCGTGAATGCCACCAAAGCCCCGTCCGGCGAGAGTGCGGGTTCACTGATCCGCTGGAGCTGCCACATGACTTCCGCCGTAAACGGCTGCTTCTGCGCGGGCAGCAGGCAGGTCGCGATCGTGAATGCCAGAACGAGGCGCATGACTTCATTATGGGCTGGCGTTCAGGGCCCGGCAGGCGTTGGCGAAGAAGTCGACCCCGCCAAAGTTTCCAGACTTTAGCGCGAGCCTGAGCCGCGGTTCAGAACCCAGCGCGTACAGAGCCGGCACGCCTGGATCGATCTCCGGCCCGATTTCCACCGCACGCACGTTCAACGCCTCCACCACGGCTCCGGACGTCTCTCCACCTGCGACGACCATAACGTCGTAGCCTGTCCGCAGACGCCGCGCCAACTCGCCAAATGCCTGCTCAATGGCGTGAGGACTGCCGTAACGCTGCGAAGATGGTGCGGACGAATAGATCAGCACAGGGCGCGCAGACGAGTTGCAGAAATCCGACAGGCGCTCGACCTCTTCGGGCCCGAGGCGATCGAGCCTCATTGCTTCAGCGACTCCGCCGGCGTTCTTCCACGCGTCGATTTGACCGAGGGTCGCGACCGAGCAACTGCCGGCCAGCAGGAGTGCCCTGCCCGGCTGAAGGCGACGTTCGTCCTGCTGCCGGGGCAGCCAGCCGTAATCTTGGCGCCACATTGCAGGCAGCGCCTGAGTGATACCGCTGCCGCCCGTCAACAGCGGTAGCGCAGACGCGTACCTGGCTGCGATCCGATCCAGATCAGCAGAATCCAGTGCGTCGACGAACGCAATCTCGGCGTCGGGTGCTGAACGTTCCGGCCTCTGCAGAGAATGCCAGTCGATCAGCCCAACGCGACGGTCCGTCTGCAACTGCAGGTGCCGCACAAGATTCGAGTCCGTCATCGGGTTCAACGGATGATGCCGCATCGGCGACTCGGAAAGGGGAATGCCGTTAACGAACAGGTGCCCCATGTACTGCGTTCGCCCATTCACGGGCAGTGCGGGCACTGCGATTGTGAACGGAACACCCAACGCGCTCATGAGTGCAGATGTCACGGGGCCGATGTTGCCCTCATGCGTGGAATCAAAGGTCGAACAGTATTTGAACTGCACCTGCTTGGGATCGAGTTCGCGCAACCAGTCCAGGGCCTGCAAGGACACGTGCACCGCATCCGCCGCCGTGATCGAGCGGGACTTCAGGGAGACGACGATGGCCTCTGCGTTCGCCGCAAGCTGACGCGTCTCAGCCGACGGCACTCCGAATGTCTGCACCGTCCGAACGCCGCGTGAAGCCAGCATCCCTGCCATGTCGGACCCGCCTGTGAAGTCATCGGCAATCGCGCCAAGCCTGAGCCCGTTCTGAGGCATGTCGTTAGTATGTTATCCATGAGCCTCACTCGCCGCCAGTTTGTTGCGGGCGGAGCAGGCGCGGCCGTGTCCGCCAGCGCTGTCGACCAGAAGTCAAATGTTCTGTTTATTGCGATCGACGATCTTAACGACTGGATTGGCGCCCTCGGCGGCCATCCTCACGTAAAGACGCCGAACATAGACAGGCTCTCAAGGCGCGGCGTGCTCTTTACTCGTGCATACTGCGCCGCCCCTGTATGCAATCCGTCGCGCACAACTGTGATGACCGGGCTTAGGCCTTCGACGACCGGCGTCTATGAGAACCGGCATCCGTGGCGTCAGGCTCCCCTGCTGAAGAATGCCGTCACGCTCACGCAGCACTTCATGAACAACGGCTATTGGGTGGCCGGCGGCGGCAAGATCTTCCACAACAGCTACAACGACCCGGCGAGCTGGCATGAGTGGGTGAAAGAGAGCAACAGCCGCCATCCGGACAAAGTGCCGGCGAACGGTATCCCGGACAAGGCGCATTTCGACTGGGGCCCGGTCGACTGCAGTGACGAGGATATGGGCGACTGGCGCCTTGCGGGCTGGGCGGCCGAACAACTCAAACGCAAGCACGACGAGCCATTCTTCCTGGCACCCGGATTTATTCGACCGCACTTGCCGTGGTATGTTCCTCGCAAATACTTCGACCTTTACGATCCGGCGAAGATCGCGCTACCTGAGGTCAAGCCGGACGATCTCGATGACGTTCCACCCGCAGGACGCAAGCTGGCCACAAGAAGCGGCGATCACAAACTCGTGCTCGAGCACAAGCAATGGCGGAACGCAGTTCATTCGTATCTGGCCTGCATCAGCTTCGTTGACGCCTGTGTGGGGCGAGTGATCGATGCGCTGGATGCGAGTGCGTACGCCAGGAACACCATCGTGGTGCTTTGGAGCGACCACGGCTGGCATCTCGGGGAGAAGCTGCACTGGCGCAAGTTCGCGCTGTGGGAGGAAGCCACTCGAAATCCGCTGGCCTTTGTTGTTCCCGAGCTAACCAAAGCCGGCGGACGCTGCGACCGAACGATCGACTACACCAGCATCTACCCGACGCTGCTCGAACTCTGCAGCCTTCCAGCTCGAGAAGGGCTCGACGGCGTCAGCATCACCCGTCTCCTCAAGGATCCCAACGACGCCTGGGATCGACCGGCGGTAACGACATACGAAAGAGGCAATCACTCCGTGCGCAGTGAGCGATGGCGCTACATCCGCTATCGCGACGGGAGCGAGGAACTCTACGACCACTCAAAGGACGAGTTGGAATGGACGAACCTGGCCAACAAGCCCGAGTTGTCGGACGTGAAGGAGCAACTTGCCAGGTGGCTGCCGGCGACCGATGCACCGGACGCGCCGACAGCCAGGTAAACGCAGCGCTTCACGACTTTACGGTGTGAAAGTCCCAACCCTTGCGGAACGTGGGCTTCAGAAGCTTCGTCGCCTCGCTGTTGTTCACAATCCGCATCTTTGCCGGGTCGTACTCCAGCTTGCCTTCGTGACGCAGAGCAATCACGCCGAGGAGCATCCACTCGACAAATGGCGCAGCTACGTTGAAGTTCGAGCACGACGGATCACCGCCCTTGCACGCACGAATGAAGTCGAGCATGTGACCGGGTGAGCGCGTCAGCGTCGGCGGCGGCATGCGGTAGTCGTTCATCTTCTCCACCGGGATCAGGCGAGTCACATCGCCGTACGTTCCGGTGGTAAGCATTCCTTTGTCGCCGATGAACACGCTGCCGTCCGGCGTGGGAATCCGAAGCTTCTCTTTGGGCGCCTGCCGCAGCGCCTCGAACTCCTCGCGATCGAACACCCGGCCTGGCGAGCGGAACTGGTACGAGATCGGCCGGCCTTCACCAGCGCCGCCCGGCCCTCCGCGACGTCCTCCGCTTCCGGGACCGCCCGCACCGGCACGCGGCAGGAATGGGGGATCGCCCAGCCACTCACCTTCGGGCACGCCGGCGATCTTCGGAGTCTCTTTCAGCCCGTCGTACCAGAACACTTTCACTGCAGGCATGTCGCCGTGCGGTGCGAAATCAAACCGGATGACCGAAGCCTTCGGGAACATGAAAGGGCTCACGCCATCCTTCCTGATGCACTCTACGGACAGCAGCTTGCGCTGAGAGAGGTGCAGGGCCATGTTCGGGGCGCCGAGTATGTGGCACGCCATGTCGCCAAGCGCTCCGCAGCCGAAGTCATAAAACCCTCGCCAGTTGAACGGCTGGTAGAAGAACCCGCCAAACCGATCGGGCTCAGTCTTCCCACCTGCCGTGAAAGGCCGCTTCTCCGCGATTCCTAGCCACGAGTCCCAGTCGAGGGTCGCGGGCACCGGCTCTGCGGCTGGAATGTCCGTCAGCCCCTGCGGCCACAAGGGCCGATCGCTCCAGGCGTGGACCTCAGTGACTCCTCCTATATCCCCATTCCAGACGATCTCGGCGCACTGTCGAGTGCCCTCGTTCGAGTAACCCTGATTGCCCATCTGCGTGGCGACGCCATACTTGTTCGCCGCATCGCGCATCTGCCTCGCTTCCCACACAGTCCGCACCAGTGGCTTCTGCACGTACACGTGTTTCTTGCGCTCCATGCACCACATTGCTTGCGTGGCATGCATGTGGTCCGGGGTCGCCACAATGACCGCATCGATGCCGTTGCCCTCTCTGTCGAGCATCTGCCGGAAATCGCGATACTTCGGCGCGTTCGGGTAGTGCTTGTACGTCGCCGCGGCACGCCGCTCGTCGACGTCGCACAGAGCGACGATGTTCTCTGTAGGCGCGGCAGCGCGAATGTTGCTGGCGCCCTGCCCACCCGATCCAATGGCGGCGAAGTTCAGCTTCTCATTCGGTGACCGGTAGCCAAGAGCCTTCAACGAGGCCATACTTCCGAAACCGGCGTTCGGGACCGCGCCCGAGAACAGACTTCCAAAGAAGAAATGACGGCGTGAAAACGACATATTGCTTTGCCACGGAAATCATAACAAAGCGGCCGCCACTCCAAGTTATTCGTGTGTTCGATACCATCAGGTTCGTGCAATACAGAGTTCTTGGAAGCACCGGCCTTCGCGTGTCCGTCGTGGGGGTCGGTACATGGCAGTTTGGCGGGGAGTGGGGACACAGTTTCTCTCAGGATGAAGTTGATGCCATCCTCGACCAGGCACAGGAACTCGGGATCAATCTGATCGACACCGCCGAGTGTTACGGAGACCACCTCTCAGAAACACTGATCGGGGATTACCTTCGTCGCAGGAACCGATCGGAGTGGGTTATTGCGACCAAGTTCGGTCATCGTTTCCACAGCTTCATGAACCGAACCGACGATTGTTCGGTCGAAGGAGCGCGCGAGCAGCTGGATGCTTCACTGAAAGCACTGGGCGTCGACTCGATTGATGTTTATCAGTTCCATTCGGGTACTGACGAAGCGTTCAGAAACGAGCAACTCTGGTCCATGTTGGGCGAACAGAAGCGACTGGGCCGCGTCAGATTCCTCGGCGTATCCATTCGTGGCACCGGCAGCGAGATGCAGGCGCGTGAGGCGAAATCCGTCGGTGCCGAAATGCTTCAGGTGATCTATAACGTGCTCGACCAAAGGGCCGAGCGCGATTACTTTGGTCATGCTGAACACCACAACCTCGGCGTGTTCGCTCGTGTTCCGCTGGCCAGCGGATTGCTTTCGGGCAAGTACAGCAGCGGCGCAACGTTTAGCCAAGGCGACTATCGATCGACTGTCTCCCGCGAGAAGATCGAACGGGACCTCGCCGAGGTGGAACGTATTCGTACAACGGAGCTGCCGCCGGGTGTACCGATGGCGCAGTGG
>DASQEG010000833.1:0-3365 GCA_035633775.1 Bryobacteraceae bacterium | reverse complement strand
GCCGTCACTGCCATCGCCAGCCACCCAGCCCAGGGCCGCCGCCGGACGAAGTTGTCGACGTACGCTGCTCCTGCTGTGAGCCGCCGTGAAGCTATCTGCGCCACACGAAGAACGCTCCGGCGATCCGTCATCGGCACCAGTCCACCCGCTCGAAACCGGCTTACATCCTCAGCCAGTGCCTGCACGGACGGGTAACGGTCTGCAGGACTGGCCTTCATGGCCCGCATAACGATTGCATTCAGCTCCCGTCGGTATCCGGCGGGCAGTAGACCAAACGTTGTGCAAGCATGTTCCGCCGGAGGCAGTGCATCTTCCGCGCTGATTTGCTGAAGCAGCGACCGGGAACTTTGGCCGGCTTCACGCCAGGGGTGACGACCTGCCAGCATTTCGTACAGCAACACACCCAGTGCATACACATCTGAGGATTCGGAGGCCGGTTCGCCGCGCAGGATCTCAGGGCTGGCGTAGTCCGGAGTCATTAGCCGCTCCACCGTTGCGGTTTCTGCGACACTCCCTGCGGCAGCCACCCCGGTTAGCTTTGCTATACCAAAATCCAGCAGCTTCGGCACGCCATCTACCGTGACGAGAATGTTGCCGGGCTTTATGTCGCGATGAATGATGCCTTGCGAGTGGGCGTACGTAACCGCGGTGCAAAGCGTAATGAACAATGCCAGCCGTTCGTCCAATGAAAGCTCGTGCTCAGCGCAATATGTGAGGATCGGCTGGCCTCTTACGTACTCCATCACGAAGTAAGGAAAGCCAGCTTGCGTAACGCCCCCGTCCAGCATGCGAGCAATATTTGAATGGTCGAGGTCGGCCAAGATCTGCCTCTCCCTCTTGAACCTGAGCAGCAGATCCGTCCGCCCGGCCAGATCTGTCCGAATGATCTTCACCGCGACCGTGCGCTCAAACTCGCCGTCCGCGCGATGTGCCAGGTACACGGTTCCCATTCCGCCTGAGCCAAGGCGCTTCTCAATGCGGTAGGCGCCGACGTCATCCCCCGTCTGCGGTTCCCCGCGGCGGAACAGACCGTCAGCAGCCTTCTGTACCGCCTCCGCTATCCAGTCGCCCGTACCGTCTGCACCGTCCAGCAGGCTCTCTACTTCTCTTCGAACTGGCTCGTCATCCTGACACCGCTCGGCGAGCATCTGCCGTCTGGCTGGAGGTGGCAGTGAAAGGGCGGCCGCAAATAACTCCTGAACCCGGAGCCATCGTTGCGGGTCGCTTCTGACCTCGTCGATCATAGGTCGTCATGCCCGCTGATCGCAGGAGGCAAGCTCGCGGCGAAGCCACGATCGCGCGAACGCCAGATCGCGGTGGAGTGTGGCCTCGGAGATCTCGAGGACAGCTGCGGCCTCGCTATAACTTAGCCCACCGAAGTAGATCAGCTCGATTGCCTGACTCTTGCGCGAGTCCGTCTCCTCAAGTCGGCGCAACGCTTCGTCGGCTATGAGCACGTCCTCCAAGCGGTCCGAAACGATCGCCACGCCCTCTTCCAGAGGAACTCTGGCAGGGTCGGAGCCGCGCCTCGCCGCGCGGCGTGAGCGGGCGTAGTCTACCAGGATCTGCCGCATCAGTCGGGCAGAGAGCGCCATGAAATGCCCGCGCTCCTGCCAGGAGCACTCGCCGGCAGCCAGTCGCAGGTACGCCTCGTTAATCAGAGCCGTGGGCCGTACTGTGTGATCACGTCGTTCTGCCCGGAGAAGACGGGATGCAAGCCCGTGCAGCTGTGTGTACAGCAGCGGAACCAACTCATCCAATGCTTCTTTGCTGCCGCGATGCGAGCGTGCCAAGAGGTCACGGAAAGGCTTGGAGGAGGTAACTGCTTCTTCACCGGCATGCATTATGGTGGTCCTCATCAATTCAAGTGCGTGTCTATTCTAACGGAAATCAGGCCTGCTTGACGCTTGCTCAGACCTGATAAAGACCAATTCGAACACAGGGTTGCAAGCGTTACGAAACGGCGTCCGGGCCAGGCGCAACCGGGGTGGGCCGCAGCCATCTGGGGCAGCAATGCTGCGGGTCGAAGCCATAGCGCCCGCGCCGGGGCGGGGTAAAGATTTGCCCCGGGTCGTGAGGGCACGGCGGTGTTTTTTTCGCTTACAACGGCAAGGACCACGATGCCGAACACGACCACTACTGGCATGGCGCTACTTTGGCTTGGGCTTGCCGCCCTGACTCAGCAACCCGCCGTGCCCGGAATCCCGACCGAAGAGAAGCTCAACTGCAACCATTTGGGAACCCCTTATATGCGGACGACCCTGTACTTCGGCCTCACACACACTTCCGGGGCTGTTACAGAAGCGCAATGGCAGGCGTTCCTGCGTGACCAGGTGACGCCGCGATTCCCGGACGGCCTCACAGTGTGGACGGCTTCGGGCCAGTGGCGCCGGCCCGACGGTAGCATCGCCCGTGAGGATGCGAAAGTGCTCCTGCTTGTGCATGAAGGAACTCCGAAGGGTAAGGCGGCGGTTAGGGCAATCGTTGATGGCTATAAGCGGAGCTTCCGGCAGGAATCGGTTCTCAGCGAGACTGCGCCGGTCTGCGCGGAGTTCTGAATTCCGACTCACAGGGACTCGACAGTTCCACGATAAGTGGAGCGAGAAGCGCCTGACCTACCTAACTCTGGCCGACACGGGCTCTACGACGCAGCGATTCAGAACCGGTACTTCAACCCAAATTGAATCACGCGCGGATCCCCCGCCGAAGTGATTCGGCCGAAGTTCACGCTGTTCTGTGTCGCATTCGGGTTCCCTAGATTCACCCGGTTGAGAGCGTTGAAGAACTCCGACCGGAACTGAAGGGACTGCGACTCGGTGATCGCAAACTCCTTATTGATCCCCAAATCAAAAGTGGCCATTCCCGGACCGTCAAGAATGTTGATGCCCGATGTTCCTACGGTTCCCGGAGCGTTCCGCACGAAAGCCGCTGTGTTGAAGTACCGCGCGATCAGGTCGGCCCGCGGCCGGTCTGTGTCCAGACGTGAATCGCCCACCAGATCCGCCGTATCCCCTCCCACGCCGAAGTACGAGTTGTCGACGCCGGAGCGTACCGTGAACGGGGATCCGCTCTGCAGCGTCACAATGCCGTTCGTTTCCCATCCGGCAAGCAGCCACCGGAG
The DNA here is from genome assembly GCA_035633775.1 of Bryobacteraceae bacterium. GTDB lineage: Bacteria > Acidobacteriota > Terriglobia > Bryobacterales > Bryobacteraceae > JAWXCM01. The sequence continues at coordinate 244 of DASQEG010000833.1, read as the reverse complement.
CGGCGATCCGCTGAACGCACCCGCGCCGGGAAGACGCCACACATAGCTGCTGACAAAGCGGTGGCGGACATCCGTTCCCATGCGGCCCTTGTCGAGATTGAAGTTCAGCGGGTGTCTCGGCCCCTGGCTGCCCTCATTTTGCGCTGCCACGAGTCCGACGTCCTTTGCCCACGTATAGGACGACAGGATCGTGAAGCCCCTCGAGAACCGCTTGTTCATGCTCAGTTGCATGGAATGATACTGC